>JAICSR010000329.1 GCA_025936795.1 Ktedonobacterales bacterium
GACGAACCCTTCGCGCAGCTGGAGAGCCAGGCCGACGCCGCGCGGCTGGGGCTGGCCGAAGGAGCGCGCGCCCGCGTGACCTCGGCGGTGGCCTCGCTGGTAGCGCCCGTCCGCGTGACGGATGAGATGACGCCGGGCGTGGTGAGCCTGCCGCACGGCTGGGGCCACGACCAGCCTGGCGCGCGGCTGCGCGTGGCGCGCGAGCAAGCGGGCGTCAGCATCAACCGGCTGATTCCCGACCAGGGCATCGAGCCGCTCTCCGGCGACGCGCTACTCAACAGCACGCCTGTGACGGTCGAGGCAGTGTAGGACAAAGAGGTGATATGAGCGACAGAAAAGCGCTGAGCAAGGATTACAAAGAGCGCAAGCAGGTGGGCGGGGTCTACGCCATCACCAATACGCGCAATGGGAAGTATCTGCTTGGCTATGCGGTCGATCTGGCGAGCGTGCGCAACCGCTTCCAGTTCGCGCAGACGACCGGCTCGGCGGTGGACCCCCGACTGCGTGCGGATTGGGTGGCGTTCGGCGCAGCAGCCTTCACGCTCGACATTCTGGAGGAGTTGGAGCAGGGGCCGGAGCAGACGCCAGCCCAGTTCACGGACGACCTGAAGGCGCTGGAGGCCCTGCGCCGCACCGACCTCGATCCGACGAAGGAATATTAGCGGACCTCACGCCCTGACCCCCTCTCCTGCGAGGCGAGGGGGGACCTGGAGCGGCGCCAGGCGTGCATGGCGCAATGAAGTTAACGGCGCCAGGCGCTGTATGATCCTCTATTTCCGGCGCTCGTCGTCGCCGCTGAGCGCCCGCAGCCCAGCCAGCGCCTCGGCGATGTGCCGCTCGATATTGAGCTGCGAGTTGAAGATGTGCCGAATGACGCCCTGCTTGTCTATCACGTAGGTGACGCGCCCCGGCAGCAGGCCGAGGGTAGCTGGCACGCCGTAGCGCTTGCGCACCGCGCCGCCCTCATCGCTCAGCAGCGGGAACGGTAGGCGATACTGCGCGGCGAATCCCTCATGCGACGCCTGCGAATCGCTGCTGATGCCGAGCACCTCAGCGTCCAGACCACTGATCGCGTCGTAGTTGTCGCGGAAGGAGCACGCCTCAGCGGTGCAACCAGGGGTGTTGTCCTTGGGATAGAAGTACAGCACAACGTCGCGCTTGCCCTGGAAGTCGCTCAGGCGCACGGTCTCGCCCGCCGCGTTGGGCAGCGCGAAGTCGGGCGCGCGGTCACCCACGCTCACGCGGCGCCTGGTCTGCGCCTGGTCGTCTGACGATTCCTGTGTCTCCAACGTATCACTCATCGCAATTCGACTCTCTTATCTTCCAGGCGCCATCTGGCGTCGCGCGCGCTGCGACTTCAGGCCAGCGCATCAGCCACACATCCATAGCTCTCTGTCTATCTACGGAAAGAGATACACGCCGGACGGCTCCTGCCGCAAACTCCAGCGAATCATCGCGGACAGCGCCAGGATGGCACGGGAAAAGAGAGCGGTAAAATTTCCCCCTCTCCTCGCGGGAGAGGGGGCCAGGGGGTGAGGTCCGCTACTCCGCCTCAGCGGCCTCGGCGTTGAGCTGGCGCAGCGTGGCGAGCGCCTGCGCGACGTGCCGATCAATGTTGAGCTGCGACGTGTACACGTTGCGGATGACGCCCTGCTTGTCTATCACATAGGTGACGCGCCCCGGCAGGAAGCCGAACGCGGGTGGCGCCCCGTAGCGCTTGCGCACCACGCCGCCCGCATCGCTCAGCAGCAAGAACGGCAGGCGCTGCTGTTGCGCAAACCACTTGTGCATGGTGGGAGAGTCGCCGCTGACGCCGATCACCTCGGCGTCCATCTCGCTGATGATGTCGTAGCGGTCGCGGAAGGCGCAGGCTTCGGCGGTGCAGCCTGCGGCGTTGTCCTTCGGATAGAAGTAGAGGACGACGTCCCGCTTGCCGCGAAAATCGCTCAGGCGCACCATCTCGCCCGCCGCGTTGGGCAGCGCGAAGTCCGGCGCGCGGTCGCCCACGCCGGGACGGCGCTGGGTCTGCTGGGTCTGGATCGTCTGGGTCTGCGGTCGCTGTATGTTCATGGTCAGGGTCTCTTGTCTCTTCCTGGCTTGTCGCTGAGGTTTTGTCTGTGCGCGCGTGGGTGAATGGTCGGAGGCCCGCGCGCCTGCCCCCACAGCATATTGTAGCAAAGCGGGGCGCAAACATCACAGCAGCCGTCCTTGATCAGCGCCCCCATTTCGCAGCGCATATCGCACGCTGAAAACCCCTCTTGACGCCATTGTTATGCTGTGGGCAATCACGAATAGCGAGCAGGCTCACGAGGCGGCAGGCATGGTCTGGAGAGGGGGCGTGGCATGGCGCAAAATGGTACTGAGGCTTTCACGGCGCGGGTTGGTGGGCTGGCGCGCTCGAAGCCCTTCGTTGCCGCCAACGCGCTGCTGCTGGCGGCGCTGCTGATGTTCACAGGGGTTCGCTTCGTGCCTGGCATTCAGGTGGCGTTGGCACAGAGTGGGCAGCCCGCCCAGCCCGCGATCAGCATCACCGGGCCAGGGACGAGCGCGACGAACAGCGTCACCGCCTACATTCTGGGCGATGTCGTCGCGCCGGGGGTCTATACGCTGGCTGAGGGGGCGCGGGTGCAGGCGTTAGTGGAGGCGGCTGGCGGCGCGCTGAACGACGCCGATCTGACGCGCGTGGACCTGGCGGCGCGGGTGGCCGATGGGCAGGAGGTCTACGTGCCACAGGTTGGCGAGACGGTACCGCTGACACTCGGCGGCAAAGTGGATGTCAACATCGCTAGCGCCGATGACCTGCATCGCGCGCTCGGCCTCCAACTTGCCATCGCCGGCCGCATCGTCGCCTATCGCGTTGCGCACGGCCCCTTCACCGCCATCAGTCAACTGCTGCTCGTGCCGATCAGCCGCGCCACCTACGATAAAATCAAAGCGCTGATCACGGTGTAATGCCCGCGCTCAGTTGCGGCCCAGGTCATTGTCGAATTCATCGTCGTCATCGTCGTCATCGTCGTCTTCCACGCTCACCAATTCATCCTGGTCGGCATGGAATTCGTCGCTGAAGAAGCCCACCTCGGACCCCTGATAGACATTGACGAGCAGGTCTTCGCGCGGCACATCCGCCGAGAGCACCAGGTCTTCGTCTATCCGCTCGATCAGTCGCGCCAGCTCCTCGCGCGTCATCGGCTGCTCCAGAATCAGCGTGCAGCGCACATCGGCCAGCGTGTAATGCAGGTCTACCGTGGCAATGCGGTCACTCGCGCGCATGACATGGTAGCCCTCAGATGACTGTGTGCGGAAGTGGCGGTCAAACCGCAGATGCTCTATCTCGTCCATCGCTCGCTCTCCCCTCACAGCGGCTCAGCCATCGGCGGCTGGCGCTCAGCGCCGGGAACTCATCATCATCCACGCATGCTACCACACCATCCCTGCGCCTGGCCCTATCAGCTCACGCCAGCGCGCATCCGCAGCAAGCCAGCAGGCCATTTCACTCGCGCGGGCGCGGCGGTTGGCCCTTGCCCGATGGCGCGCTACAGCGTACTATGCCCAGAAGGGATGAGACGCCGCCGGAGCATCGCCGAGGCAGACACGCCACCATCAGGGGATTGCCACATATGACCGCTACTCAGCCAGCCAGCGGGCCAGCCGCCAGAGGGGAACTGCGCGTCGTGCGTGGCGCCTGCCCGCATGATTGCCCCGACACCTGCGCCACCGTCACCGAGGTGCGCGATGGCCGCGCCGTGCGCTTCAGCGGCGCCGACGACCATCCCATCACCCAGGGCTGGCTCTGCGCCAAGGTGCGCCCCTATCTGGAGCGCGTCTACCATCCCGACCGGCTGCTCTACCCGCTACGTCGGGTCGGGCCGAAGGGCAGCGCGGCGCAGTGGCGGCGCATCAGTTGGGACGAAGCGATCGGCGAGATCACCGACCGCTGGAAGGCGATCATCGCGGAGCATGGCGCGGCTGCGATTCTGCCGTACTCCTACAGTGGCACGCTCGGTCTGCTGCAACTGGGCGTCTGCGATGAGCGCCTGTGGAATCGCATGGGCGCGAGCGGTCTCAATAGCGAGGCGATCTGCGGGGCCGCCGCCGAACGCGCCGTCACCGCGACGCTCGGCGACCGCTGGGCGCCCGACATGCGCGACCTGGCCGCGAGCAAGCTCATCATCATCTGGGGCAACAATCCCGCCAGCACCGGCCCGCACTACATGCCGTTCCTGCGCGAGGCGCAGCGCCAGGGGTCGTATGTCGTCGTCGTGGACCCACGCCGCACGCTCACCGCGAAGTCGGCTGATGAATTCATCCAGCCGCTGCCCGCTACCGATGCCGCGCTGGCGCTCGGTCTGATGCAGGTCATCTTCGCCGAGGGACTGCACGACGAGGCCTGGCTCGAAGCCCATAGCGTCGGCTGGCGTGACCTGCGCAACCGCGCAGCGGCCTATCCACCGGAGCGCGTGGCGGCCATCACGGGCGTACCCGCAGAAACGATCATCGCGCTGGGGCGGCGCATCGGCACGACCCGGCCCACGCTGCTCAAATTCGCCGATGGGGTGCAGCGCCACGGCAACGGCGGCCAGACGGCGCGGGCGCTCGCCTGCCTCAGCGCCATCACCGGGCAGATTGGCCAGCGCGGCGGTGGTCTCGCCTACAGCACGAGCGGCTACATCCACTGGGACGCCGAAGCGCTGGGCCATGCCAGCGATTGCCCGCCAGAGCCGC
>JAICSR010000571.1 GCA_025936795.1 Ktedonobacterales bacterium
ATTGCAACTGGGAGGGGCTACCATCGAGCGGGCTGGTCAGGCCGGGAGCCTCCACGCGCCAGAAGTACGTGTTGTCATAGAAATGCTGCTGGGCGAGGAAGACGAAGTTGTTGACAGTGATCGGCGTATTCTTGGCGTCGAGCTGGATGACGATGTTGCCCTTGGCCGTCTCGATGGTGGCGATGTAAGACTTGGCTGGGTTGATCGTCATGATCGGCGCTTTGTTGCAGATATGCGTCTTGAGGTTACAGGTCGCCTGTGCGTTGGGTTTGGGCGCGAATGGGCCAAGCTTGTTCTGGCGCGCGTAGAGCACGGCCAGCCCAAGAACGATGATGACGCCCAACGTCGTTGCGACGGGGTAGCGACTGAAGAAGCCCTTTCGCTTCCCTTTCTGGCCTGGTCGGCGCTGCGCAGGCGCCGCATAGCGTACGGCTGGCCGCGTCGTTGTCGTCGGCCCCGCATGAGCGCGCTGTACTCGGTTCTGGCGCCGCGCCTGTGCGCGCTTTTCCGCTGTCTTGGGCATCGAACTCGCTCTCCCTGTGGCCCCCACCTGGTTCATCCATTTGCGGTGAGGCAATTGCGTCGCCTGTCGGTTGTGTCTGGCCTGGCTATGACGAGCCTTAGCGTATAATACGCCTACGGGGCGCCGCGGTCAATTCATTTGGGTACGCTTGGGTACGCTGGCGCCCGCCCACATCACTAGTACACCAGGCGAGGAACGCATGCCCGACATCTCCGACAAGCTGGACGCCATCCTGCAATCACTGCCAACAAAGCCTGGCATCTACCTGCACAAGGATGCCGAGGGGACGGTGCTCTATGTCGGCAAGGCGGGCAACCTGCGCCAGCGCGTGCGCTCCTACTTCGTCGATCCCCAGGAGCTGAGTCCGAAGAATCGGGCGCTGGTCACGCATATCACCGATATCGAGTTCATCGTCGTTGGCAGCGAGATCGAGGCGCTGATCCTCGAAAACGAGTACATCAAGCGCTATCAGCCGAAGTACAACGTGCGCCTGCGCGACGACAAGAACTACCCCTACATCAAGGTCTCGCTCAACGAGGATTTTCCGCGTGTCTATCGCGTGCGCAACTTCCGGCGCGATGGCGCGCGCTACTTCGGCCCTTACACCAGTTCTGGCGCGGTGGACGCCACGCTCGACCTGATGAACAAGATATTCCCCTATCGCACCTGCCGCTTCGACGCCAGCGCCTGGGCGCCACCGCGTGGGCGCGAGGCCGACCCGCCGCCCGACTGGAAGCTGAAGCTGCTGCCGCGCCCTTGCACGCAATACTGCATCCACCGCTGCAACGCGCCGTGTGTCGCCAATGTGAGCCGCGAGCAGTACGACGAGGTGATTCGCCAGGTGATGCTCTTCCTCGATGGCAAGCATGATGAGGTGTTGACCGACCTGCGCGCGCAGATGGACGAAGCGGCGGAACATCTGGAGTTCGAGCGGGCAGCCTCGCTGCGCGACCGCGTGCGCGCAGTGGAGCAGGTGCTCGAAAAGCAGAAGATCATCAACACCACCGGCGCCGACGACCAGGACGTGATCGCGCTGGCAGGCGAGGACGACGAGACCTGCGCGCAGGTCTTCTTCTTCCGCGCAGGCAGGCTCACCGGACGTGAGTACTTCATCTTGCAGGGAACCCGCGACACGTCCGAAAGCGAGATCATGGAGATGTTCCTCCAGCAGTTCTACGATCAGGCGCCGCATGTGCCAGGCGAGCTGATTCTGGCGCATGAGCCGGAGAATCCCGATGCGCTGCGGGCCTGGCTACGGCAGAAGCGCGGCGCGGCGGTGACGCTGACGACGCCGCAACGCGGCGACAAGCTGCGGCTGGTGACGATGGTGGCGCAGAACGCGCGCGAAGTACTGGAGCAGCAGCGCATCAAGTGGCTCTCGGACAGCCAGAAGACCGCGCTGGCGCTCGATGAGTTGCGCGACATGCTCAACTTGCCAACGCCGCCGCGC
>JAICSR010000520.1 GCA_025936795.1 Ktedonobacterales bacterium
ACTGGCGCTTGATTCGTCGTGGGTCTCGCCCGCACTTTACGCATTGGCTCCGGCTCCTCTGGCAACTTGAAGGCAACTTGCCTTTTAGTATATCAGTATCCTTACTCTGTAGTACGCTTCACCATCTGGAAACAGGAAATATTCTTCACCGGTCAGAATATTCTTGCGTTCTCATCGCCTACAGCCGACCCGCCCGCGCCAGGCGCAGCACGGCGGCGCGGCCCTGTGCGCGCTCGATGCCCAGCAGGCGTTCCAGCCCGCGCCCGTACACATCCTGCCGCTCGCGCGCCCGGCTGGCCAGCGTGCGCATGCCGCGCGCCATCAGCGTATGGTAGGCGACCCACTCAGCGAACCCCTCGCTGACCTGCGGATCAATCGCTCCGGCGGAGGCGCCAAGTTGCTCCGATTGCCAGGCGTGGCCCAGCTCGTGCGCCAGCGTGCCGAGCAGCAGTCCGCGCGTCAGCCCTGCCTCGACGTAGATCACTGGCCTGCCCTGCGCACGCACGAAGAAGCCCAGCACATGTCTGGCGCCTGCGCCTTCCTCAGCGCCACTATGCGCCGTAGGCGCGGCGCGTCCGGCCTCGCGCGCATAGGCGCGGCGTGTCTCGCCCATGCGCCGACGGCTGACGACATCGAGCGGCGGCGTGCGGCGCAGCGGATCATCCACGATCAGCCCCAACTGCGCCAACGCATCGGTATACACCAGGCGAATCGCTGGCTCGCCAATGACGAGATCGGTAGCGCAGACCACGCAGCGATACTGCCCATCGCTCAGGGTGACGGAGCCAGCGCCCGTCGGCGCGTGGCACAGGTCGCAGCGGGGCCGGTCGCGCACGCACTCTGCGCAGTAGCGCCGTGGCTGCGGCGTGGCGATCAGCTCCTGAAAGCTGTACCACGCGCCAAGAATCGGCTCGTCACAGGTGTCGCAGTGGAAGGTTTCGCGATTGCAGCGCGCGCAGATCAGCACGCCTTTGCGCGAGACGCTCGCCCCAGCCGCAGGGGTTGGCGCGCGGCACCGCGCGCAGCGAGGAGCCGTCCGCTCGCAGGCTGAGCAGACGGTAAGCCCAGTCGTGTACTGGTAATACCTCCCAGTGACCTGCTGGCCACAGAGATGGCAGAACCGCGTCTCCTCGACGCCGAACATGCTGGCTCCCCTCTCGCTCGTCTCGCTCGTCTCTCCCGCGTCTCGACCGATGTGACCCGCTCCCGAACCGCCTGGTTGCTGGGCGTCTATGGCAGGCGCACATCGCCCCCCGCCAGCGCCGAACGTACCCGCGCGATGTCGCGCACGGCGCGCTGGTCATCGAACAGGCGTAGCGCCTGGGTTAGTTCCTCGCGAGCGCGTCCGTCGTCGCCTGGGTCGTTGCGGCGGCGATAGAGGCCCGCCAGCACGTAGCGCGACCGCGCCTCCTCCCAGCCGCAGCCAAGCTCACGATAGCGCGTCAGCGCATTCTGACCATCGGCCAGCGCGTCCTCCCAGCGGCCGCTGCTCACCCCGACGATGGCGCGCGCCCGCAGCGCCTGCGCCAGCGCCTTACGCGCGCCCGAACGCCAGCCCAGCTCCAACGCCTCCGCGCCAAAGCGGTCGTAGAGGTCCAGGTCGCCGCCGCGCGCCGCCAACTCGGCCAACTCGGCCATCAGCGCCGCCATGCTGTGCCGCCCCGCTCGGATGTCGAGCGCACTCAGCAGCGCGTGCTGCGCCTCGCGTGGCTCGCCGCGCGCTGTCGCCAGCCGCGCCCGCGCCACCTCCACATACTGCGCGGTCGGGGCGCTCGTCTCGGCCACGGTGCGGGCCAGTCGCTCGGCGGCGTCGGCGTCGCCTGTGCGCGCGGCGATGGTCGCCAGCGAGAGCAGCGCCCACAGGTGATGATTGGTCTGGCGCATCACCGTATGCTGCGCCCGCGCCTGCAACTCCGCGCCCGCATCGGTTGCTGCGGACCAGTGGTCCCACTCGAACTGCGAGAGCGTTAGGCCCCAGAGCGCCTTCACGCGCAGCGTATCGGCGTCCACCTCGTTCGCGAGGGTCAGCGCCGTCTGGGCATGGCGCACCGCGTCGGCGAACTCGCCTACTAATTGATACGCCTGGCTGACCTCTGTGTTGATGTCCACGATCTCCTGCGGCTCATCAATCTGCGCGACCCAGCGCAGGCGCCGCTTCTGGCTCTCCAGGTAGCCGGCAAGATCGGTCATGATCGCCTGGATGTTGCCCAGCGCGTCGAGCGCCTCCGAGGCTGCGCGCGCGTCGCCCAGCGCCTCGGTGATGCGCACGGCCTCACGCGCGCTGCGGTAGGCGTCGAGCAGGTCGCCCTCGCTGCGGCGCTCCGCCCAGGACCACCAGAAGAAGCTCTTGGCCGTCAGCAGCTCCGCATAGTCGAGCGTGTCGCGCTGGTCAAGCTCATCCGCCAGCCGCAGCGCC
>JAICSR010000181.1 GCA_025936795.1 Ktedonobacterales bacterium
CTGGCTGAAGCAAGAGCCAGCTGCGCGTGCGTTGCAGTGATGCAGAGATGGGGCGCGCATGCGTTGAGTGCGTGCGCACCCCATCTGGCTGACCTTCGAGTGGATTCGCTACTTGCAGGGAGGCAGGAACATGTTCGTGAAGGCCGCCGCATAGTCGGGCGGCGCCGTGATGGGGGCGCCATTCGCATCCAGAATGGCCTGGTGGTCATACATGAAACGCGGATAGTTTGTCCACTTGGCCAGGGTTTGTTCGCCCCAGCATGTCGCCCCAGCGGCGTAGCGCGGGCTGAGGTAGTTCTGGCTGGCGTAGACCAGGCCTGTGTCGTCAAAGGTTCCCTTCGGCGCCCCCTGGATGAGCATGTCCGCCGCCGCTTTCGGCTGCTGGATGGCGTAGGTGTAGCCCTGCGCAGTGGCCGCCAGGAAGCGTTTGATGACGTCAGGATGCTGCTGAATCATGCGCTGGCTGGTCACGATCACGGGCGAGGAGTAGTCGGGCATGCAGTAGTCCACCAGCGGGAAGACATTGACCTGCAAGCCTTCGCGCTGCGCCTGAATGACCTCCCAGCCCTCATAGACCCAGGCGAAATCGAACTGCTTGCTTTTCAGCGCCTCCACCGGGTCAAGGGAGGTCGTGATGTTCTGGAAGGTTGGATTGGCCACACCGCCGCAACTCAGGACCTGCGCGATCACTGGCTGCTCGTAAGGCGCGCCGAAGCCCGCGTAGCGCTTGCCTGCGAGGCTCGCCACGCTGTCCAGCCCGCTGCTCTTGAGCGAGATCAGCGCCGAGGTGTTGCTCTGAATGACGGCGGCGACCGAGACGAGCGGCTGTCCCTGCGCCCGCAACGTCGTCACCGACTCTGGAAAGCTGATGGCGAAATCGGCCTTCCCCGTCGTCACGAACTGCTCTGGCGCAACCTGGCTGGAGTAGGGCGACAGTGTCAGGTTGATGCCCTGCTGCCGATAGTAGCCCTGCGCCATCGCCGCATAGATGCCCGTGTGGTTGGTGTTGGGAGTCCAGTCGAGGGCAAGTGTGACGGGCGTTAGCGAGCCGCCACCTGTGGACGACCCGCCCGCTGGAGCGCAGGCCGCCAGCAGTGGCAGCAGCGCGAGCGCGCCAGCCAGCGCGAGCGCCGCACTGCGCAGCCGCGCCCGCGCAAGTATCGTTGACATTGTGTGATCTCCTCTATGATGAAGATGAGGCAGACACGCTCTCATCTGTGACGGGCCGGATCAGACGCCGCCTGCGCGCCCCTGCGTGTAATACCAGGGCAACGCCAGCCGCTCGACCAGCGCGACGAGCGCGAAGAGCGCGAAGCTGAGCAGCGCCGTCACCACGAAGGTCGCCAGCACGCCGACGGTGGAGAACGAGTGCATCTTGAGCGTCATATAGTAGCCCAGGCCAGCCTGCGCCCCAACATATTCGGCGATGACCGCGCCAATAACGCTGTAGGCGATGGCAATGCGGATACCTGAGAAGAGCGCGGGCAGCGCCCCCGGCAGCCGCGCTGACCAGAAGACGCGCAGGGTTCCTGCGCCGAACGAGCGGAAGAGCTTGATGAGTTCGGGATCGGCGCCGCGCAGACCATCGGCCAGCGCGACCACGATCGGGAAGAAGCACATCAGCGTGACGACGATTGCCTTGGAGGTCATGCCGATGCCAAACCAGAGTAACAGCAGCGGCGCCAGCGCGATCAGCGGAATCGCCTGCGACGCCACCAGCAGCGGATAGAGCGCACGACGCAGCCACGGCGAGAGATCAATAGCGACGCCAATGGCGATGCCAGTCGCCAGCGCGGCGCCAAAGCCGATCAGCGTCTCCCACAACGTCACCAGCGTATTGGCCCAGAGGGCGTCGCGCTGCGTCGTCAGCGCGCTCCAGACGGCGCCGGGCGTTGGCAAGAGCTGCTGGTCAACGCCCGACGCCACCACATAGCCCTGCCACAGCAGCAGCAGCGCGACCACCGCGACGGCGCTAGGCCAGACCGCCGAGAGCGAGGCCAGTGTGCGCCGCGCCGCGACCCGCAGCCCGTAGCCGTTCCAGGCCAGCGCCGCCAGACTGGGCCCGCGCTGCTGCGCCGTCGCGCTCGCTGCGGTGCGCTCTGCCGGGCTGGTCGCGCCCGTCTTCGCCTCATCGCGTGGGATGGGATCGGCGGTCTTCATCGGGCGCCTCCTTCTCGTGGCGCGTCGGCGAGCGCCGTTTCATCGAGCAGCGCCGACAGCAGTTCCGCCTTCAGCGCGGCAATCTCAGGGTGAGCCAGGTCGGCATGTGTGCGGGGGCGTGGCAGCGGCACGCGGCGCTCCAGGCGCACACGTCCGGGGCGCGGCGAGAGCGCATAGATGCGGTCGGCCAGCGCCAGCGCCTCATCCACATCGTGCGTCACGAGCAGGCAGGTGGTTCCCAGCCGCGCGAGCGTCTGCCCTAGCCAGCGCTGGAGCGCTGCACGGGTGAGCGCGTCGAGCGCGCCGAAGGGTTCGTCGAGCAGCATCAGGTCGCGCGTGACGAGCGCCGTGCGGGCAAAGGCGACGCGCTGGCGCATGCCACCAGAGAGCGCAGCGGGGTAAGCGCGCTCGAAGCCGCTCAGCCCAAAGTCAGCGAAGAGCGCACGGGCGCGGGCCTCTGCTTCGGCGCGGGCGACGCCTTGCACGCGCAGACCAGCGGTGGCGTTGCCCAGCGCATCGCGCCAGGGCAGCAGCAGATCGCGCTGGGGCATGTAGCCGACGTGGCCGAGCCGAGGCGCCTGCGCGTCGCCATGCAGCGCGATGGCGCCGCTCGTGGCGTCCTCCAGTCCGGCGATGATCGAGAGCAGCGTGCTCTTGCCGCAGCCACTCGGCCCCACCAGCGCCACGAATTCGCCCTGCGCCACATGCAGGCTGATACCGTCGAGCGCGAGTAGCGTCTGTCCTTGCCCACTGGCGTAGCGCTTCGAGACATCGCGCACGGCCAGCAGCGGCGCGGAGCCTCTGAAGTGCTCGGCGCTGGTCTCCCGCTCTGGTCGCTGCTCAGATTGCCGCATGGCAGAGAGATTGGCCATTGGCGCGCTCCAATCATTGTCGTCGTACTCGTCGTGATCGAGCGCCAGCGGCCTTCCGTCTGTCCGCGCGGGGGCAAAAAGAAAAGGCGCTGGCGAATCAATGCCAGCGCCCCAAACTGCCAGCCTCCCCGGCAGCGCCAGAGGAGGCGTCATCCCTGCGCTGGCATTACCCAGATCAGGTTCCGTCGGTCGGTGGCGGATCGGTGGCCACCCTCTCAGCCTGGCGCCCCAAGCTCCCGTTGCGGTTGGTGAACTATTCAGTTGTCTTAAGAAACATCTACCATGCGCCCGCTGGCTACGTCAAGGGACGCAGTGAGGCAGGAATGCCAGAAATAGTCCTCCTTCCTGGAGAATAAGCGCCGACTTCGGCCGCTCCGACATGACTCGGCTACGAGTTCCCTCACGCCGCGACGCATGTTGACAGGCGACGCATCGCAGTCTACACTATGACTGACCGGTCAGTCATAAAGTTTCGTCTCGGATGCAGGGTGTGTACGCTGCATTGTAGGAGAGGAGTGAGCCGGAATGGCCTCGACCTTGACCGCGAACACAGCCGACAGCGGTGGAAAGGCGCCTGGAAACGTTGCGCTTGACGCGCGCGGGGTTAGCAAGCGCTATGGGCGTAGATGGATTTTGCGTGATCTCTCGTTTGCGCTGACGGCAGGTTCGCTGGTGGGTATTGTGGGTGAGAATGGCGCAGGCAAATCCACGTTGCTGCGCATCCTGGCAGGCGAGCTTCGACCCAGCGCGGGCGCCGTGTCGCTAGAAGGCGCGCTGGGCTACTGTCCGCAAACCGTCATCCTCAACGACTCGTTGACTGTCGCGCAACACCTCGACTACTTCGGCGCCGCCTACGGGCTGGCGGATCTGCGGCGGGCGAATGACCTGGTTGAGCGGCTGGGCTACGCGGGCTATCGTAAGACGCCAGTGCGGGCGCTGAGTGGCGGCTCGAAGCAGAAACTCAACCTGACCATCGCGCTGATGCACGACCCTGCCGTGCTGCTGCTCGACGAACCCTACCAGGGCTTCGACTGGGAGACCTACCTCCGCTTCTGGGAGCTGGCGGCCGAGCTACGTCAGCGGGGCTGCGCAGTGCTGATTATCTCGCACCTCGTCTACGACCGCAGCCGCTTCGATCACCTCTACACGCTGGCGGCTGGGCAGTTGCATCGTGAGCCGCCAGCGGCGTCGCAGGCGTAGGCGCTCGCCATTGAAAGGAGCATTGGGGCAATGACCACTCCCTCCGCCAAAACCCTATCTGCTGACCGGCCTGCGTTGACGCGCACATCACGGGCCTATCTGACGGCGACCCACTACGCGCTGAGTGAGCTGACACGCAATCGCTTCGCGATGGGACTACTGATCATCTTCGTCCCCTTGTGGTACTACCTGCTCGGTGCGCTGTTTGACAGCGCCACCGTCGCCTTCAAGTACGCCGCGACCGGGGTAATGCTCCAGGTCAATAGCCACAATCTTACGCTGCTGACGGCTGGACTCAATACGATCACGCTGATCGTTGGCTTCCTGCTGTTCGCGCAGACACGCTCCAGCGCCGCCTTCGACCGCCGCCTCGTGCTCTGCGGCTACCGCCAGGTGACGCTGCTGCTGGCTAAGCTCACGGGAATGGTGGTCATCGCGGCGTTGGTCGCGCTCTATGCGGCGCTGGCGCTGCTGTTCTTCTGGCGCCCGCCGTCGCTGCCACTCGTCTGGCTGGGCTTCTTCGGCGATGCGCTGATCTACGGCGCGCTCGGACTATTTATCGGCGCGGTAGTGACGAGCGAGATCACCGGATTCTTCCTGGTCATTATGGTCAGCCTGCTCGATACCGTCTTTCAGAATCCAGTGGACAATCCAGTCGCCAACAAGCCGATATTGCGTTATTTCCCATCGTATGGCCCTACGCAGATCGTGGTGGGAGGCGGCTTTACGCACGGATTCACCGGATATGGTCTGGGGTATACCGCTGTCTGGATCGTCGCGCTGGCGCTGCTGGGGCTGCTCTGCTTCTGGCTGCGCACGCGCGCCTGGAACGCGGGAGGCCGCTCCCATGCCGGGCCTGTCGGGCCTGTCGGGCCTGTTGCGCAGGCGCCAGCGTGAGACAGCGCCCGTGAGACTACAATACGACAGGTGAGCGCGGAGAGCCGTGGCGACATGGCCCTCTGTGCCAGGTGGTGTATGCGTAGTCAGCGGAGGCCAGGATGGCGCGTCCGGACATCAGCGAAGAGCGACGTGCGCAGATTCTCGAAGCTGCGCTGGAGGTCTTTGCGCGCCAGGGCTTCCACGATGCCCGCATGGACGACATCGCCCAGGCGTCGGGGCTGAGTAAAGGCGCGCTCTATCTCTACTACAAGAGCAAAGACGCCATCATCGGCGCGCTGCTGCACACCCTCTTCAGCGTGATGATGCGTAGCTCACAGACGATCGAACATGATGATGGCTCCGCGCGCGACCGCATTTTGCGCATCACGCGACGCTTCGCTGATGAGGTGGATCTGTTGTCCAAGGCGCTGCCCGTCATGCTCGAGTTCTACGCCGTGGCCGCGCGCGATCGTGTGGTGCGCGCCTCGATGGGCGAGATGCTCGACAGCTACACTGCGCTGCTCACTCATGTGTTGCAGCAGGGGATCGAGCGGGGCGAGTTTCGCGCCGAGGATCCAGAAGG
This sequence comes from Ktedonobacterales bacterium, assembly GCA_025936795.1. GTDB lineage: Bacteria > Chloroflexota > Ktedonobacteria > Ktedonobacterales > JADMIN01 > JAKAIY01. The sequence goes on from JAICSR010000181.1 coordinate 5,695, forward strand.
GCTAGCCGTCGCGCTGATCGCCATCTGGGAAGGGATGACGCTGCTCTGGGCGACGAAGCCCGACAAGATTCACTGGCGCGAACATGCGATGCTCGCGGTCAATGTCTTTCTGGATGGCCTCACGCTTCAGCCTGCGGATCGTGCGTAACCTGCACCTTCCCAGCGTTTTCTCAGCGACCAGCATGGCAGTCCTCAGCGCATCCTCAGGCGACGCCCGTATTCTCTTATCAGAGGCTCTGAACCAGACACAGGAGCGCACATGCGCTGATGAAGAGAGGTATGGGATATATGCTGGCATTGCTCGCGAAGTATAAACTGCTGGTGGTCGCCGCTGCGCTGCTGGGAACGCTGGGTCTGGGCGGCGCAGGTGTAGCTGCGGCGCACGGCGCGCTGCCGCTCTCGCTCAGCGCCCTCGCTGGCCAGCAAACACACAGCGCCAAACAGACGACGCCGACGACTGGCGCCAGGAAGCATCGCAACCTCAGGCGCGGTCTGACACACGGCAGCGTCATCACGACCTTCAACGGCGCATCTGTGACCTACACGCTCGACGCTGGGCAGGTCTCCGCCATCTCCGCGACCTCGATCACGCTGACGCGCCTCGACAAGCAGCAGGTGACGCTGACCATCAGCGCAAACACGACCTGGGGCAAGGCGCATACGACGCCGAAGGACCCCGCGAAGCTCCAGGGCCGCCATGTGGTTGTGTTCTCGCAGAATGGCGCGGCCATCCAGATCGGCCTGGGAAGTGGGATACTGAAGAACGCCGTCCACGTCGACGTGACGGTCATCCGCAATAGTAAGTCGCGCGAGATTCAGTTTGACCGGGGCAGCGTGCAGACCGTCTCGGCGACGCAGATCAGCGTGAAGCGCGCTGACGGCGTGACGGTGACGGAGCCGGTGGCCGCGAAGGCCCGCTGGATACAGGCGCCACACCACACCACGATTCAGCCCAGCCAGGTTAGCGCGGGCGCGTCGGTCGCCATCGTCACCTATGATGGCAAGGTCGTCGTCGTGCGCCTGCCCGCCGCCAGCTAGCCCCCTCCCCAACCCCTCCCCCGTTGCGACGGGAGAGGGGCTTTCCGGCATTCCCTCAACTGGATCGGGTGTTAATCGTCTTCCAGGCGGATGTACTTGAAGCCCTCGGCGTAGGTGAAGTCGTGGCCGTGCTTGCGCGCCGCGTCGCCACCCTCCTTGGCCCACTGTGTGATGCCTTCCTGTGGGTCCCAGCCGCGGAGTTGGCTGACGTGCTGGCGCAACGCCTCGACCTTCTTCTCGACATAGCCGCCGATGTCTACCCAACGATCCGCCGATTGCGTTCCGGTGATGTAAATCTCGCGGACGTTGTGGGTGGCCAGCCCCTCGGCGGCTAGCTCCGGGAAGGCGAGCCGTGTGCTGGCGACCGGCATGATCGCCGCCAGCGTCGCCTCACCCGCCGCGCGGTGGTCGGGATGGTTGATGTAGCCCTGGCCATTCCAGCGCACTGTCGGGTCCTGGCAGATCACCACGTCAGGCTTCACCTGCCGGATGACGCGGGCGATATCGCATCGCACCTCCAGCGTCGGCTCCAGCCGCGAATCCCAGTAGTGCAGGAAGATCACCGGATGCTGCACACCCAGCGCATCGGCGGCATTCTGCGCCTCGATGTGGCGCTTGGCGGCGAGCGCCTCGCTGGTAATCTCCATATCACCCGCGTCGCCTACCTGGCCATCCGTCACGAGGCAATACCAGATGTCGCGGCCCTCAGCCGCCCACTTCGCTACGGTCCCGCCGCAGCCAAACTCGCCATCGTCGGGATGCGCCATCACGATCAGCACACGTTTGGGCGTCTGCTCAGTCGGCGTATCAGTCTGCGCGGGATTGGTCGGCTCGATTGTCTCAGCCATGCGTCACCATCTCCTCTGTTCGATCAATGAGATTGCGCTTGTCGCTCGTGTTGTCAGCGTGGCGCCTGGTCGTGCGCCTCCCAGGCGACGCGCATTTGCGCCAGCCGCGCCAGCCCACGCGCCAGCAACCGCTGATGCGCGGGGTCGTTGA
>JAICSR010000321.1 GCA_025936795.1 Ktedonobacterales bacterium
GGCAGCGTCGTGACGCTGGAGCAGGGCAAGCTCTCGATGATGATCGGCGGCGCGCGTGCGACCTACGACTATGCGCTGCCCACGCTGCACGCCATCGCGCCGAAGGTGCAATACGTCGGTGACCACGGCCAGGCGGTGCTGATGAAGATCGCCATCAACCTGAACTTGCAGGTGCAGATGATGGCGTTTAGCGAGGGCCTGCTGCTGGCTGAGAAGGGCGGCATCACGCGCGAGGTGGCGATGCAAGCGCTGCTCGATAGCGTCATCGCGTCGCCATCACTTCAATATCGCGCGCCCTTCATTCTCGATGCGCCCGATGAGGTCTGGTTCAACGTCAACATGATGCAGAAAGACCTGTTGCTGGCGCTGGAGATGGGGCGCGAGCTCAATGTGCCGCTGCCCACCGTCGCTGTCAGCAACGAGTATCTGACGGCAGCGCGTGCGCTCGGACTGGAAGGCCACGACTTCTACATCACATTCCAGGCGCTGGCAAAGCTGGCGGGCGTCGAGCGCAATGTAGACGCGCTAACCCCAGAGCAGGACTAGCACGCCTGTGTGGCGTCTCGTCGCAGGATGTCGCAGCGTATCGAGAGCAAAGGGGCGTCGCTGATGAACGCAAGCGCGACGCCGCTGCGTGTTCGCACGTTTCAGGGACTCCAGAATCTACCGATTGTCGCAGCCCAGCGGCAGGGCTACTTCAGCCGCGCGGGGCTAGATGTGGCGCTCTCGTTCACGAATAGCTCCGCCGAGCAGCTTGGCATGCTGGCGCGCGGCGAGATTGACCTGATCCACACGGCCCCAGACAACGTGGTGAACTTCGAGACGCAGCCAGCGGCGTTCGGCTGTGATCCGGCGACGGCGCCACGGCTGGCGCTGCTGCTGGGCGGCAGCAATGGCCCGCTCAGCGTCTACGCGCTGCCGACGATCACAACCGCCGCCGGGCTGCGTGGCCGCGCGGTGGGAGTGGATAATCCTGGCTCGGGCTTTGCGCTGGCGCTGCGCGATCTACTGGCGCGCGAGGGGCTGACGCTGGGGCAGGATTATAGCTTCACGGTCGCGGGCGGCACAGGCGCGCGCGCCGCCGCGCTGGCGCAGGGAACCCTGGCGGCTACGCTGGTCTACCCGCCCTTCGATCTGCTGCTTGCCAGCAAGGGCTGCCAGCGGCTCGCACGCTCGACCACCGTCTACACGGCCTATGCGTCGCAGGCGCTCGCGGGCACGCGCCCGTGGGTGGAGGCAAACGGCGACACGGTGACACGCTACATCGCAGCGCTGCTGCTGGCGCTGCGATGGGTCTACACGCCTGCCGAGCGTGCGGCGGTGGAGGCGCTGCTGGCGACGGAGTCTGCGCTGGGCGCCGCTGGCGTCTCGCCCGCCCAGGCCTATGCGGCGTTCACCGATCCGCAGGTGGGCTTCGGGCGCGAGGCTGCGCTCGACGAAGCCGGTCTGGCGCAGGTCATCGCCCTGCGCGCACGCTATGGCGCCATCCCCGCCGCGCTGGGCCAGCCAGCCGACTACTGCGACCTGCGCTGGTACGAGCGCGCCCACGCCACCATCTGATATCCCCGCCCGCTGCGGTCAACCCACCCCACGCCCATTTCCTCAAATGCTCGTATGCTGTGTACACTATCAAGTGTTCCAGTGAAGTCGCGCACGAAGAGCGGAATGCGCGCACGCCGGAAGCGCCGTTGGGAGGGAGGTGGACGTTGCCAAAGCAGCCATTAGCTGAGGTTTTCGGTTTTCCGGTTGATAACTTTTCTCCAGAGGCGGAGCGGTATCGCGCAAGAAAGCTCTGCCCATATAACAACAAGACGCCGAACTGCACAAAGGACAAGGCCGAACATCCGCTTGGGGTGTGCAGCGTGCTCGAGCAAGACCATGCTGTCGTGACCTGCCCAATACGCTTTCGACAGGATTGGAAGATTGCGGATGACGCGGCCGACTTTTTCTTCTCGCCTGACGCGCAGTGGACATCGCTGACTGAGGTACGGCTGAGTGACCGTTATGGGCGAACAGCTGGAAATGTGGATGTCGTGCTGGTGGCGTATGATGACGCAGGGCATATCACCGACTTCGGCGCGCTGGAAGTCCAAGCGGTCTACATTTCTGGCAATGTGCGAACGGCGTTCGAGCGGTATATGTCGAACCCACAGGAAAATGCGACGATGGACTGGTCCAGGCAACGGTTCTATCCGCGCCCAGACTACCTCTCGTCTTCGCGCAAACGGCTTGCGCCGCAACTCCTGTTCAAGGGAGGCATATTGCATGCCTGGGGAAAGCGGCAGGCGGTAGCAGTAGACCGTCATTTCTTCGCCACACTGCCGCGTATGGATGAGGTCACTCGTGAAGAAGCGGAGCTTGCCTGGCTCATTTACGATCTTCAGCGCGACCCGCAGGTGAACCGCTTCCAACAGACACTTGTACGAGTCGTCTATACCCGTTTCAAGACGACATTGGAGAAAATCACGACAGCTGACCCAGGAGACATGCAGGATTTCATTGAAAGCATGCAGACGCGCCTCAGCGAAAAGCTCGATGGAGACGGAGCAGCGCCGCCAGATGCGCCATCGCTACAAGACCTGCTGGGCGGAGAGTAATCTATGTATCAACAATCACTCTTTGAATATGACCACGGCGCAGGTGTGGTCAATGTCGCCTCAGTTCCGCAGCGCAGTCCGTTCCGCTATCCTGGCGGTAAGACGTGGTTGGCTCCGCGCATCCGGCGCTGGCTGAACCCCGGTGTGCGCGAACAACTTGGTCTAACGCCTGGGCGTCCGCAGGAGTTTATCGAGCCGTTTGCAGGCGGCGGTATCATCAGTCTCACGGTCGCATTTGAGCGACTCGCCGAGCATGTAACGATGGTGGAGATTGACGAGGATGTAGCGGCTGTCTGGCAGACCATTCTCTGCGACGATGGCGCTGAATGGCTGGCGCACGAGATTCTCGCATTCGAGATGACGCATGACACCGTAGTGGCGACGCTCGCGCGGATGCCCAGATCGATACAAGAACGCGCATTCCAGACGATTCTGAAGAATCGTGTCTGCCACGGCGGCATCCTGGCCCCAGGCTCCGGTCTGCTCAAACAAGGCGAAAACGGCAGAGGACTGCGCTCGCGCTGGTATCCAGAGACGCTGGCGCGCCGCATCCGCGCGATAGCGATGGTGCGAGATCGCATCACGTTCATTCAGGCTGACGGCCTCGATGTCATGGCGACCCACGCCGCGAACGCGCAGGCGGTGTTCTTCATCGACCCCCCCTATACCGTCCCTGGCAAGGGAAAGCGCGCCGGGTCGCGACTCTATACGTATGCTGACCTCGACCATGACAGGTTATTCGATCTGGCGACCACGCTCACCGGCGACTTTCTGATGACCTATGACGCCGCCAATGAAGTGCTGAATATGGCGCAGCGATGCAGTTTTGCGACCAGACTGATCCCCATGAAGAATACCCATCATGCGCAGATGCGCGAACTGCTGATCAGCCGCAATCTCGATTGGGTCACGCAGGCGCCTGAGGTTGACTCGGCAATTTACGCTGCAGGAGAGCGCAAGTAGGGAGTCTCATGAGCGATGGAGCGTGGCTCGGCCAGCCGCTCAGCCAGCCCCTCCGAGCGCGACCCGCAGCGCCGCCGTGGGTGTGGCGGCCCAGACAGCGCCGCCCGCCAGCAGCGCCGCGTAGGCTGCGCGCCCGCGCCCAGAGAAGTCACGCGCCGCCACGAGCGCCAGCCCAGCAGTGCCTACCGCGTTCGCCATCTCACCGTCCGCCGTCGCGTCGCCCTGCGCTGCCAGCGACGCGCCTACCCCGGGCTCCAGCAGAATTATGCGCACGCCCGCTTGCTGGGCCGCCAGCGCCTCGTCGAGCAGCGCGATGTTGCCTGGCCCCAGCGGCGCCGGGCAGACGACCACCACACCCGCCTCGATCATCCGCTCGCGCGCAGCCGCCAGCCCCTCGGCGGAGACGGGCGCATAGGGTGGCTCGATCAGCGTCAACGTCGCCAGCCGCTCGGACAGCGCGCCGTCGCTATCCCCCACATTCAGCGGCCCCGCCGAGAAGACGACGCCCGCGTCGGCCAGCGCCCGCATCAGAAGCTCACCAGAGCCACCCCCAGCGAGCACATGCGCCTGCAATGTCCGCATCGCCGACGGCGCCGCGAGCGCGCGTGGGGCTAGCTCCTGCGTGGGTGGATGGACGCTCAGCCGCTCATCGCCACGCAGAATGCCCACGCGCACAGGCGTCTCGTAGACCGCCGCGAGCGTCGCCTCGTCGAGCGCCTCGGTCGGCGGCCCATCGGCCACCAACCCGCGCTTGTAAACGATCAGCCGGGGGAAGTAACGCGCCGCGAGGTTCAGATCGTGCAGCGTGGCGATGACCGTCAGCCCACGCTCCTGATTCAGCCGCCGGATCAACTCCAGCGTCTCGATCTGGTGGCGAATATCGAGGTGCGCGGTTGGCTCATCCAGCAGCATAATCGGCGCCTGCTGGGCCAACGCCAGCGCTACCAGCGCCCGCTGCCGCTCGCCGCCGCTCAGCTCCTCGAATGCGCGCTCGGCCAGCGCCTCCAGCCCGGTCTCGGCCAGCGCCTCATCCACCGCCAGTCGGTCGCGTGCGCGCAGCGTTCCCCATGAACCTAGATGCGGTGTACGACCGAGTTCGATCACCTGCCGCACAGAATAGGCGAACTGCACCGTGAAGTCTTGTGGCATCATCGCCACGCGCCGCGCCAGCTCTTCGCGCGGCATACGGCGGAGATCGCGCCCATCAATCAGCGCGCGCCCGGCCAGCGGACGCAGCGCGCCAGA
>JAICSR010000374.1 GCA_025936795.1 Ktedonobacterales bacterium
AAGCGCCGACGCACGGGTGAACGGCGGCATGTATGCCGCACACACACCGCCTGTTACAGCGGCATGCGGTTGATTAAATCAGCCATCACGCCGTGCGCCGACGCTTCCACGCCGAGCGGCTCCCCTCTCCCGCACAGCGGAGGAGGGGCTGGGGGAGGGGGCGCTACTCGCCCTGCTCGATCGGCGCGCCGACGAGGTTGCCCCACTCCGTCCAGGAGCCATCGTAGTTGCGCACGTTCGGATAGTCGAGCAGCTGGGTCAGCGCGAACCAGGTGTGCGCCGACCGCTCGCCGATGCGGCAATACGTGATGACCGGCTTATCAGCCGTGACGCCCTTGCCACCGTAGATTGCCTGCAACTCATCCGCCGACTTGAAGGTGCCATCGCTGTTGGCCGCTGTGCTCCAGGGGATGTTGCGCGCGCCGGGGATGTGGCCGCCACGCTGCGCGCCCTCCTGCGGATAGTTGACCATGTGGACGAGTTTGCCAGTGAACTCGTCGGGCGAGCGCACATCCACCAGCGCGCCCTGCTGCGCCTCCAGCGCGGCCTCCACCTGGCGGCGGAACGCGCGGATGCTGGCATCCTGCTCCTGCGCCTTGTACTGCGTCGCAGCAAATGTCGGCGCCTGCTTCACGTAGGGGCGACCCTCCGCCTCCCACTTCGTGCGCCCACCGTTCATGATGCGCAGATCGCGGTGGCCATACATGCGGAAGAGCCAGAAGCTGTAGGCCGCGTACCAGTTGTTCTTGTCGCCGTAGAACACCACCGTCGTGTCGGGGCTAATGCCATAGCGGCTCATCAGCGCCTCGAACGCCGCTTTGTCCACGAAGTCGCGCTGCACCGGGTCCTGCACATCCACATGCCAGTCGAGCTTGACGGCATTCTCGATATGCCCGATCTCGTAGAGCAGCGGGTCCTCGTCCGCCTCCACGATGCGTACGCTGGGGTCGTTCAGATGGTCGGCCACCCACTGTGTGTCCACCAGCGTCTCAGGATGGGCATAGCCCTGCGCGCTCGCTGGCGTGGTCGTCGTCGTCTCGGTATCCGCCATATGTTATTGCTCCTGCCATAGCGCCTGCTTACGCTCCCTGCCCTGCGGCAGAGAGGCCAGGGATGAGGTTCCCCGTCGTTCCTGAGTATAGCCGCCCTATTGTCAACATATCAAGTCAACATTATGGACAATCCAGGGTATGTGAGTTGTTGGCGCTGGCAGGCTGGTGGCTGATGATGTTTTACAAAATACCCCGTGCAGCGTCGCGTCCTAGCCCGCGCAGGCGGGCTTCGCGGGCCGCAGGCCCCATAGGCGCGGCTTGAGCCGCCAGCCGTCGTTCACGACATTTCACATGCTCTTCAGCCGCGCCACTCGTCGTGCAGCAGCCCGAAATAGCACTCGTCGAGGAAACGGCCCTGCCAGGCGAATCGCTGGCGCAGCGTTCCTTCGTGGGTGAAGCCGAGCGAGCGTAGCAGTCCCTTCGAGCGCTCATTCGCGTCGTCCACCGTCGCCTCGATACGATGCAACTCCATCGCGCCAAAGCCGAAGCCGAGCAGCCCGCGCATCGCCTCCGACATGATGCCCTGCCGCCAGTAGGCGCGCCGCAGCTCATAGCCCGTCTCAGCGTGATGGAAGCCCTCATCAAACTTGAACAGCCCACATGAGCCGATCACCTCATCCGCGCCGCGCAGTGTGATCCCCCAACGGATGCCCTCACGCCGCGCATACCACCCTGCGATCTCGCGAATCAGCTCGCGCGACTCCCCCACCGACTGATGTGTCGCCTCGCCGTAGAACTCCATCGTCTCCGGATCGGAGAAGGTGGCGAAGGTCGCTTCGGCGTCGCTCTCGCGTATGCCGCGCAGAATCAGCCTCGGCGTCTCGATCTGTGGCACACTGGCAAAGATCGTGTCAAGCGCCATGTTGTCCCTCCCTACGCTCACTGCCCGCCCGCCTCGCTTGCCACTCCTGCCAGAGCGCCAGCGCAAGGACGAGGAACGGGATGAAGAGCAGCATCTGCTGCTTCCCATACCACGGCGCATACTTCGCCAGGTGAGCCGCCTCATACCTGACGGCTGCAGCCGCATCGCCGCGCCGCACAAACGTGATGGCGTAGAGCAACAGCGGCAGGTAGTTGCAGGCGAGCGAGAGCAGGTAGACGCCCAGCAGGAGAGCGCCGATGAATGCTCCATCCGTCAGCGCGCTCGCCCGCCACAAGATGAAGGCGCCTAGCGCCACCATGAACGGCGTCCCTACCCCGAACTCGATCAGGATGAAGCGTTTCCCATGGATGAGCAGGTCAATGGCGACCATCTTGCGCACATTCATAATACGTTCCTGGGGAACAGTGGCTGTCGGCTCGGTGGTGGTATTCGCGGTATTCGGGGTGTTCGGGGTATCCGGGGTGTTCGGCTGCATAACGCCTCCCTCGATTCTCTCCAGATCGTTGGCAGCGGCCGACCGCCAGCGTCGGCGCGCTATAGCTCCGCCAGCTCGCGGCCCGGAAGCTGTGGCCCACGCAGGCGGTCGGCCAGCCCGGTATAACGTGCGGCGCGCTGGCTATTCTCCACCGCCTGGCGCAAGGCGCGCGGATCGCCCACCAGCACGCAGAGCCGCTTCGCCCGTGTAATCGCTGTATACAGCAGTGTACGCTGGAGCAGCAGATAGTGTTGGGCCACCAGCGGCATGACCACGCAGGGATACTCGCTGCCCTGCGCGCGGTGGATGGTGCAGGCGTAGGCCAGCGCCAGCTCATCCAGTTCGTGCGGCTCGTAGGCGACCATGATGCCGACGCCCTCAGCGTCGGGGAAGGTGACAGTGACGCCGCCATTCTCGCCATCCACCGCCGTCACATAGCCCAGGTCGCCGTTGAAGACGCCACTCGGCCCCTTGTCGTAGTTGTTGCGCGCCTGCATCACCTTGTCGCCCACTCGCAGCGCATGGTCGCCATAGGTCACGGCGCCCTCGGCGACGCCTGCGCCCGCCTGCGCTGGATTCAGCCGCGCCTGCAACGCCAGATTGAGCGCCGTCACGCCCGCCGCGCCGCGATACATCGGCGCTAGCGTCTGGATGTCGCGCACGGGATCGAAGCCATAACGCGCGGGCAGCCGCCGCGCCACCAGGTCCACCACGAGCCGCTGCGCCGCCTCAGGCGCCTCGGCGCGCAGGAAGAAGAAATCGCTGGTCGGCTCGGCGCGCAGTGTGGGAACCTCTCCGGCGTTGACGCGGTGCGCGGTGACGACGATGGCGCTCTCGCGCGCCTGACGGAAGAGTTCGGTCAGCCGCGCGCACGGCGCCCGCTCGCTGGCCAGGATGTCGGCCAGCACGGCGCCCGGCCCGACCGAGGGGAGTTGATCGGCGTCGCCGACCAGCAGCAGGCTGGCCTCCGGCGCGAGGGCGCGCACCAGGCGATAGGCCAGCAGGATGTCGAGCATTGAGACTTCATCCACGATCAGGAAGCGCTGCGGCAGCGGGCGATGCTCGTTGTAGGCGAATTCGTAGCTCCCCGGCTGAAACTCCAGCAGGCGATGCAGCGTGCTGGCGGGGCGTCCGGTCGCCTCGCTCATGCGGCGCGCGGCGCGACCCGTCGGCGCAGCCAGCGCATACGCCACCCCCTGTCGGTCGAGGATGTCGAGCAGCGCGCGGATGGTGGTGGTCTTGCCGACGCCCGGCCCGCCCGTCAGCGTCATCACCTTCGACTGATACGCCAGCCGCACTGCGGCGCGCTGGCTGGCCGAGAGCAGCGCCACGCCATCGCGCGCCACCTGCGCAAAGACGGCGTCCCAGGCGCGCTCGCTGACGGCGGGCAATGCGCTCGGCGCGTTCATCAGCAGGCGCAGGCGGCGCGCCACGCCATTCTCGGCATAGAAGAACGGCGCGAGGTAGACGCGCGCGGCCTCGCTCGCCGGGTTGGCTGGGTTGGCTTCGACGAAGACCTCCTTTTCCGCGCGCAACTGCTCGATGGCCTGCTCGATGCCAGCCAGGGCGTCGGGCGGCGTCTCCAGCAGCGCGGCGGCGCGTCTCAGCAAGTCGGCGCGCGGTAGATAGCAGTGGCCATCCGTCGAGGCCGCCTCCGAGAGCGCGTGCTTCACGCCGGTCATCAGGCGCG
>JAICSR010000142.1 GCA_025936795.1 Ktedonobacterales bacterium
CGTTCGCCAGCGATACGGCGTAGCAGCGGGTGCGCGAGCGCTTCCTGCTGGTGATGTTCCAAATCCTGGCGCATCACCAGCTTCTGAAACGAGAAGCGTCCCAGATGCGCTTCCGGATGTACGGTCCAGGTGCGCCGCTTGGCGTCTGGTAGCGTAGCGAGCGCGTCGCGAATGGCAGCGAATATCGTGTCGAGCGGTGGTGCTGGCTGCTGGGACTTCTTGTCAGCCGATTGCGAGATGGATGGAGCCGCCTGCTCGGACTCAAGTTGCCTCTGGTATTCCACTAGATCGGCCCATGTTGGCAGCGTCAGATGGAAACCAGTGCGGAGGCGCTCATGCAGGGTCGGATTGATCTCAATATCTTCATCTTCGACACGCTTGATGGTATAGCGTGACCGGGCGCCGTCTGATGTGATCGCTACGGGAACGAGCAGCAGCGGAGAGAAAATTGATTCCTCACTCTGATCCGCCTCATACCACTCCAGCAGACCAAACGCCATGTAGAGTGATTGGACACCACGCTCCTTCGCATCATCGCGCGCCTGGACACGCAGCCGCTCCAGCCGCTTCATGGGCACAGGGTCGCTGTCGGGATCAGGCAGATGCAGGGCGCGCTCCGAGAATTCGCCGCGTCCCTTGACCAGAAGATCATATAGACTTGAAACGTCTGCGTCTAACAGTGGCAGCCCTGACAGACGTGGGCCAGCAAGCTTATAGTACAGCAAGGCGTTGCGCCTGCTCATGTCAATCAGATCGTTCTGCCAAACATTCAGTTTATCGGCAAGCGTCATAGTTCGCTCTCTCCTGCTCTCCTGCTGGCAAGGCACACAGTCGCATCAGTCAAGAAATGGACAATGTCACAGTGTGAGATGAGCCTTTATTCTATAACGATGGCGTCTTGTAGGCAGCAACGGGCCAAATCTCCTTATCATGGTGAGGGTTCGCCTCCAACACGTTGCTGGCTACGTAGCGGGAGTGGCTTCCCGGCGCGGTACAATTCGTGCGTCTTGTGGGAGGTTAGGCGCGTGCGCGATCACGCCGCCTATCACTGGACCCTCATCAATCGAAAGGAACAGCGCATGATCGCCGAGACGGCGCCATCGCTTGGCACAGATTTTTACCTGATGGATGACTTGCTCACCGACGAGGAGCGCGCGGTGCGCGACAAGGTGCGCGCCTTCTGTGACCGCGAGGTGATTCCCGTCGCGGGCGACTACTGGGACCGCGCCCAGTTCCCGTTCGAGCTGGTCCCCAAGCTGGCGCAGCTTGGCATCGTCGGCGGCTCGATCAAAGGCTACGGCTGCCCAGGATTGAGCGCCGTCGCGACTGGCCTGGTCGGGCTGGAGATGTCGCGCGGCGATGGCAGCTTCACCACCTTCTACGGCGTACACTCCGGTCTAGCGATGCAGAGCCTCGCCATCCTCGGCTCCGAGGAGCAGAAGCAGCAGTGGCTGCCTCCGATGGCGCGCCTGGAGAAGATCGGCGCCTTCGCGCTGACCGAGCCAGACCACGGCTCCGACGCCGTCGCCCTCGCGACCCGCGCCCACCGCGACGGCGACGCCTGGGTACTCAATGGCCAGAAGCGGTGGATCGGCAACGCTTCCTTCGCCGATGTGGTGGTTGTCTGGGCGCGCGACGACGAGGGCAATGTCGGCGGCTTCCTCGTCGAGAAGGGGACGCCCGGCTTCGCGGCCACCGTCATGACTGGTAAGATCTCGAAGCGCGCCGTCTGGCAGGCCGAGATCACGCTGAACGATGTGCGCATCCCGGCGGGGAATCGCCTGGCTGGCTCGCGCAGCTTCAAGGACACCTCGAAGGTGCTGACCGCCACGCGCTACGGCGTCGCGTGGGAGGCCGTCGGCCATGCCATCGCCGCCTACGAGGCCGCGCTGACGTATACCAGGCAGCGCGCGCAGTTTGGCAAGCCGCTGGCCGGCTTCCAGATCATCCAGCAGCGGCTGGCCAGGATGCTGGCCGAGATTACCAGCATGCAACTGCTCTGCTTCCGCCTCAGCCAACTGCTCGAAGCGGGCAAGATGACCGACGGCATGGCCTCGCTCGCCAAGATGCAGAACGCCCGCCGCGCCCGCGAGGTGGTGGCCGATGCGCGCGACATGCTGGGCGGCAACGGCATCCTGCTGGAGTACATCGTGGCGCGCCACTTCGCCGACATGGAGGCCGTCATCACCTACGAAGGCACTGACACCATCCAGTCGCTGATCGTTGGCCGCGAGCTTACGGGACTCCAGGCCATCTCGCGCTAGGCGAACCTCACCCCCTGCCCCCTCTCCCGCGAGGAGAGGGGGAATTCGCCTGCTCCCCTCGCCCTCGGGGAGAGGGGCCGGGGGTGAGGGTTCGGCGGCGCCGACCTACTCAGCGGCGGGCGCAGGGGTGGCGCCCTTCGCCGGACCAATCCAGACGGTCTGGATGTTGACGAACTCGCGGATGCCATAGGACGAAAGCTCGCGCCCGTAGCCACTGCGCTTGACCCCACCGAAGGGCAGGCGCGGGTCAGAGGCGGTCATGCCATTGATGAAGACCGCGCCGCTCTCGATCTGGGCCGCCACGCGCTCGCCGCGCGCCGTGTCGCGGGTCCAGACGGCGCCACCCAGGCCGAAGGGCGAGTCATTGGCCAGGCGAATCGCGTCGGCCTCGTCTCTGGCGTGGATCACCGCCGCGACCGGGCCAAACGTCTCCTCCTTGAAGGCCGGCATCTCGGGCGTCACATTCGTCAGGATGGTCGGCGCGTAGAAGGCGCCGGGGCCGTTCAGCGCCTCGCCGCCAATTAGCGCCTTCGCGCCCTGCGCCAGCGACGCGCGCACCTGGCGCTCCAGGTCGTCGCGCAGGTCGCGGCGGGCCATCGCGCCCACCTGCGTCGCCGTGTCGAGCGGATCGCCCACCTTCAGCGCCTCGGTCGCCTTGACGAAGGCGCGCTCGAACTCGTCGGCGACGGCCTCTACGACAATGAAGCGCTTGGCCGCAATACAGCTTTGCCCGGTATTCTGGAAGCGCGCCTTGGCCGCCATCTGCGCCGCCGCAGCGATGTCGGCGTCATCCAGGATAATGAAGGCGTCCGAGCCGCCCAATTCCAGCACGGTCTTCTTCAGCACCGAACCTGCCGCCATCGCCACCGAGACCCCCGCCGGATCACTGCCCGTCAGCGTCACCGCCGCGATGCGCGGGTCTTTGATGAGCTTGTCTACCTCTGCGCCCGGCACGATCAGCGTCTGGAAGAGGCCCGTTGGCGCGCCAACCGCCTGCGCGGCCTCGGCGATGACGCGCTCGATCTCCAGCCCGCAGCGCGTGACATTCGAGGCATGCTTCAGCACGCCGACGTTGCCCGCCATCAGCGCGGGCGCGGCGAAGCGGAAGACCTGCCAGAGCGGATAGTTCCACGGCATGACCGCCAGCACCACGCCCAGCGGACGGAACGCGACGTAGCTCTCCTGCGCGGTCGAGGGGGCTGGCTCATGCGCGAGGAAGCGCTGGGCCTCCTCGGCGTAGAAGTCGCAGTTCCAGGCGCACTTCTCGACCTCCGCCTCGGACTCGACAATCGGCTTGCCCATCTCCAGCGTGATGACCCTGGCCAGGCGCCCCTTCTGTGCGCGCAGTGTCCTGGCGATTGCGCGTACCAGCGTGGCGCGCTGATCGTAGGAGGCCACGCGCCACTGGCGGAAGGCCTGCTGGGCGCGGTCGAGCGCCTCGTCAATGCGCTGCTGGTTGAATGGCTCGAAGCGTTCGATCAGCTCGCCAGTCGCCGGATTGATGGATTCGATACTCATTGCGTGTCTTCGCTCCTCGCCCCACATGGGCGGCGTTGTCTCAGAGGGTCGCCAGCAGCGCGCAGGGTCAGGTCCCTGCGCCTGCATCGTATCACGTTCCTTTCGCGTGTGGCATTGTCCACTGTGGCCAACTGACGGGCGAAAACGCTTGCGCGCGGCTACGGCGCATGGTAGTGTGACAGCGCGGTCGCCGAGACGCAGGGACGAACAGCGCAGGGCTGGCTGGCGGTTGAAACCGCGCCTCAAGGGCCTCACGGCCAACAAGACCCGCCTGCGCGGGTCCACGTCCGGATTTTTAGGGTTTGGACCTGCGAAGGCAGGTCTTGTGGTGGCCCGCAGGCCACCTTCAGGCGCGGTTTCAACCGCCAGCCGTTCTCGCCCAGGCAAGCGCGCGAGGAGCTACTATGCTGACCATCCACCAACTGCGCGAGATGCCCCTGCTGGCCGAAAGCTCGCTCGTCGCGGGCGCGAGTGGCCTCGACCGCGAAATCCTCTGGGCCGCTGTGGTGGATATTCCCCAGGCGGATGATTGGGTGCGCGCCGATGAGTTGCTGCTGACCACCTTCTACGGGCTGCGCGAGGACGTGGAGGGGCAGGTCCGGCTGGTGCGCCAGTTGATCGAGAAGCGCGTGGCGGGCATGATCGTGGCGACGGGCGCCTACGTCATGAGCATCCCCGATGAGGTGCGCTGCGTGGCCGATACCGCCGGGTTCCCCATCCTTGAGATGCCGTGGCACATCCCCTTTGAGGACATCGTGCGGGTCGTCTCAGAGCACAGCCTCAACGACCAGTATCTGCTGTATAAGCAATCGCTGGCGATCCATCGCGCGCTGACTCGGCTGGTGCTGGAGGGTGGCTCGCTGCAAGATGTGGCGCATGAACTCTGCGCGCTGCTACGCCGCCCTGTCGAGATTGACGATCTCTCGTTTGCGGTGCTGGCCGAGGCGACCGGGCCAGGCGCAAGCATTGACGAGAGCCGACGCGGCGCCATCCGCGAGGGGCGTAGCTCGCCGCGCCTGCTCGACTATCTGCGCCGCACGGGCATGCTCTCGCAGGCGCGCTCGACCCTGAGCGTGCAGCGGGTGGATGTGACCGAGGAGACACGCGCGCTGGGCATGACGATGGCGCGCATCCTCATGCCGATTGTCGTGGCGCGCCGCGTCTACGGCTACGTCTGGATCATCGCGGGCGAGCGCGACCTGGAGCCGCTCGACTTCCACGCCATTGAGCATGCGGCGACGGTGGCCGCGCTGATCCTCTTTCGCAATCAAACGGCGAGCCAGGCTGAGGAGCGCATGGAGCAGCATGTGCTCAGTCGCTTGCTCGCCGAAGACCTGCGCCCAGACAGCGCGCTGCGCGAGCAACTGGCGCGCTTCCATCTGCGGCTGGAGGCGCCGCATATCGTCGTTGTGATGGACGTTGGCGGCGCAGACTTGCGTACAGTGGAGCTGGCTGGGCGCAACGCCGCGCGCCACGAAAACCTGCCCTGCGCTGTGGGCGAGCGCTCCGGGCGGGTGGTGGCGCTGCTGGAGTGCGCCCGCCGCGAGCAGGTCGAACGCTACTGCGAGTTCCTGCTGGAGAGCCTCGGCGCCTTCGATAGTCCTGTGCGGCTGGGCGTGAGCGCGTTGCAGGAGGCGCCCGGTGACCTCGCCCGCGAGTATGAGCGCGCGCTTGAGGCGCTGGCGCTGCTGCCCGCGCTGGGCGCGGGACGCCAGGTGGCGCGCTTCGAGGAGCTGGGGCTGCTGCACTGGCTGCACGCGCTGCCGCCGCAGATGCTCGCCGAGAACGCCTTCTCCGGGCGGCTGGCGCGCCTGATGGAGCACGACCGCACGCATGAGGGGCAATTGACGCAGACGCTGGAGGTCTTTTTGGAGTACGAAGGCAACGGCGTGCGCGCGGCGGAGCGCCTCTACATCCATCGGCACACGCTGAAGTACCGCCTGCGCCGCATCGAGGAGATCTGCGACGTGGACCTGAGCGACTCGCTGACCAAGCTGAATCTGCGGGCGGCGCTGCTGCAGCGCCGAGTGCGCGCCAGCTACGGCGCCGAGTGAAGCGCGACCTCACCCCCTGGCCCCCTCTCCCGCGAGGCGAGGGGGAAGCGGAACGGCTTGCTCCCCTCGCCCTGTGGGAGAGGGGCCGGGGGTGAGGGTTCGCGTCCTCGTATTCGACAGAGTGGCCAATTGGGGGCGGTCAGGGGTGTCCAGCGTGGCCCTTGAGGCGCCTGGGACGCATACGTATGCTGGCGATGTGCTTGACGTTGTGATGAACTGGCGATGACAGCGGCGCGAGCGGCGCGCCCGCGAGCTGAGGAGAGGAAGCAGACAATGGCGCTGAAGACTCTGAACACTGACCGGGCGCTGATTGATGGCGCGCTGGTGGCTCCAGCCGATGGCCAGACGCGCACGCTGGTCAATCCCGCGACGGGCGGCGCGGGCGCGACCGTGCCAGAGTGCGGCGTGGAGGACATCAACCGCGCGGTGGCCGCTGCCAGGCGCGCCTTCGACGATGGCCGCTGGACGGGACTTGGCCCTGGCGGGCGAGCCGCCGCGCTCTTCAAGCTGGCCGACCTGCTGGAGCAGCGCCTCGACGAGCTCGCCTCGCTGGAGTCGCGCAATGTCGGCAAGCCGATCAAGCTGGCGCACGATAGCGACCTGCCCTTCGCGATTGACTGCCTGCGCTTCTTCGCGGGAGCCGGACGGGTGCTGGCGGGGCAGGCCTCGCACGAGTATCTGCCAGGCATGACAAGCATCCTCCGCCGCGAGCCGATTGGCGTCTGTGGCCAGCTTGCGCCGTGGAACTATCCCTTGATGATGGCGCTCTGGAAGATTGGCCCGGCGCTGGCATCGGGCAATACTGTCGTGCTGAAGCCCGCGCCAGAGACGCCGCTGACGGCGCTGGCGCTGGGCGAGCTGGCGCTGGAAGCCGGGCTGCCCGCTGGCGTGCTGAATATCGTCACGGGTGGCGACGAGGTGGGCGCGGCGCTGGTGGCGCATCCCGACGTGCAGTTGATCTCGCTGACTGGCGCGACCGAGACGGGCAAGATCATCATGCAAGCGGCAGCCCGGACACTCAAGCGCGTCCATATGGAGCTTGGAGGCAAGGCGCCGTTCATCGTCTTCGACGACGCCGATATCGAGGCGGCGGCCCAGGGCGCGGTCGTCGGCGGCTTCGTCAACACCGGGCAGGACTGCACCGCCGCGACCCGCATGTATGTGCAGCAGTCGGTCTATGAGAAGTTCCTCGACCGCTTTGGCGCGCTGGTGCGCGAGATTCGCGTCGGCGATCCGGCAGCGGACAAGACCGACATGGGGCCGCTGGTGAGCCAGGCGCAGCTTGGGCGCGTGGAGGAGCTGGTCGGCAAGGCGCGCGGCGCTGGCACGTTCGTGACGGGCGGCGCGCGGGCGACGGTTGCGGGCATGGAGCAAGGCTTCTTCTTCCAGCCAACCATCATCACCGATGTGGCCAACGACTCGCCCGTGGTGATGGACGAAATCTTTGGCCCGGCGGTGGTCGTGCTGCCCTTCAGCGACGAGGCCGACGCCCTGACGCGCGCCAACGCCGTGCGCTATGGCCTGGCTGGCTCCGTCTGGACACGCGATGTGCAGCGAGCGATGCGCATGGCCCAGGCGCTGGAGTTCGGCACGGTCTGGGTCAACGATCACCTGCCGATCACCGCCGAGATGCCACATGGCGGCTTCAAGCAGAGCGGCTTCGGCAAAGACATGTCACCCTACGCGCTGGAGGACTACACCCAGGTCAAGCACATCATGCTCGACAACACGGGCGAGGCGCGCAAAGGCTGGCACTACACCATCTTCGGCGACGCCGAGTAGCTGGCAGACCCTCACCCCCGGCCCCTCTCCCACAGGGCGAGGGGAGCCAGAAGAGCCACCTCTCCCGCCGCAGCGGGGGAGGGGTTGGGGAGGGGGCGCTAGAAAATCCACGGCAGGGCGAGGGTGAGCGCGAGGCCCCAGGCGACGTAGGCCAGCGCGCCGCCCCGCGCGACCCGCTGGAGCGATGCCACCCAGCCATCGCCGCGCCCGGCCCGGGCCTGCGCGACGAGCGTGAGCGCCAGCAGCGCGATGTTGAGGACATTCCAGCCGATCACGACGATGCGGTTCATCGTCGGGCCTTCCAGCGCCGTGCGGTAGAGGATGGCGCTGAGCGCGTAGAGGCTAACCAGCAGCGCCAGCGCCGCCAGCGCAGTGATGCCCCAGCGCAACCAGCCACGCCAGCGCGCCGCCACGTCGTCCGCCGAGAGTGGGATGACGCCAACCAGCAGGCCCATCACCGCGAAGAGGCCGATGTTATAGGTGATCAGCACGTTGCGGTTGTTGAAGGGCGCGAGGAAGTTGAACGGGATGAACGCGAGGTAGACCAGCAGCGTCAGCAGCGTCAGCGGCAACAGCAGGCGCATGATGATCGCCAGAATCTTGCCGAAGCCGCGATAGAAGTCCTGCGCGCCCGCGCGGCGGCTGGGATCATAGACGCTGGCGACCGCCAGCGCTGGCAGTAGTCCCGCGCCGCCGCCAATCAGCAGCCGCTGCCAGATCATCGGCAGTTGCACACCAAGCGTCTGAAACATCGCAAAGGTCAGCGCGACGAAGACCCCGCCCGCGATGGCATAGACGCCCGCCGAGCCGATGGTTTCGAGCGATTTGGTGAGCAGGCCAAAGAGGTCGCGCGCGCTAGAGCGCAGCCCCAGCGCAGCCAGCGCGACGGCGGCCCACGCCAGCAGCGGCACGTGCAGCGCCATCAGGTCGAGGTAGCC
This sequence comes from Ktedonobacterales bacterium, assembly GCA_025936795.1. Lineage (GTDB taxonomy): Bacteria > Chloroflexota > Ktedonobacteria > Ktedonobacterales > JADMIN01 > JAKAIY01. Next base: position 8,557 of record JAICSR010000142.1, read on the forward strand.
GGGTTGGCCTGGCCTCCCTGCGCCGCTCTGCGCCACGAGCGAGATGAAGTAGACATAGGCGACCACCGCCGCCAGCGCCACGCTGACGCCCGCCGCCAACGCGATGCGGCCCGCGCTGCGCCTGCCCGCCAGCGTGAGATACCAGATGATGGCGAGCGCTGCGAGTGGCGGCCAGAGCAACACCTGCAACGGGATGTGGTCGCCAAAGGCCCAGGTCGTATCGGACGTGGCCCAGAAGATCATCGCCAGCGCCACGCTGATCGGGATGGCGAGCCGCCAGCCTGCGCCCAGCCGCCCGGCGTGCGCGGCATCGGCTGACTCCAGCCGATAGCGCCAGGCGAGGTAGAGGGTATCGTCGGGCTGCTCGCCACTGACCACGCGGAGCTCCGCGCCGAAGCGCCCCGCCTGCCCAGCGCGGCGCGCCTCCTGATAGAGGTCCTCGAGCCGCCGTGGGTTGCCCTGCGCCGCGCGAATCGCCACAGCGTAGTCCACGTCCGCTGTGCGCGCATCGCCCGTGCCGTCGAATGCTGAGATGTCCATCGCGTCCTCCCACGCTGCGCGCCATTGATCATCGCCGGTCGCAGCTCACTGCGGCGC
>JAICSR010000218.1 GCA_025936795.1 Ktedonobacterales bacterium
GATTCCCCAGCAGGAAGCCCGGATTCAGACTATCTAAGCCGATGAATTGGAGCAGGTAGGGAATCAGGAAGAAGATGACCAGCAACACCATCTCCATATAGGGCTGGAAGTCGCGGTAGCGTACCGCCGGGCCGTTTGGCAGCAGAGCGAAGAGCATGCCGTAGCCATCGAGGGGATGCAGTGGGATGATGTTGAGCAGCGCAAGCAGCACGTTGGTGGCCGCCAGCACGAAGATGAACTGCTCCAGCCGGAGCTGCCAGACGGGCTGCGCGTGGCTGAGGCAGACCTGCAAGAGCGAGCCTGTCGCGCCGTCGCAGCGTCCGGTGAACAGCGACAACGCCTGGTAGCCCGGCATGAAGCGCAGAATGATTGCAAAGAGCATGCCCATCAGCAGGCTAAAGATCGGGCCAGCCAGCGCCACCAGGAACACGCCGATGTCTGGACCGACTCGCATGCGCCGTGTGTCTACCTCGACGGGTTTGCCCCAGCCCAGGCCAACCGGCAACCCACCCAGCGGAATGCCAAAGGAGAGTGTCATCGCCACGATGGAGCCGATGGCGGCCATCTGGCGGCGCGGGTTCACACTCAGGCGGCCCGCGCTCCACGATGTGCCATCGCCCAGCAACGCTGCCATAGCGGAGTGCGCCGCCTCATGCAGGCTGATGGCGATGATGAATGCGATGAATGTCTCTACGACGACCAGCGTGTTCATGTGGTCAAGCTTTCGCGGTCTTGGCCTTCTTGGGTTTCTTCTTTTCTTTCGGCGTCGGATTCTTGCCACCCATGGTGCGCCTCCCACTGCGATGTGCGGCGCGAGCCAGGTAAGCGACCCCATCGGTCGCCGTGAGCCATGCGCTGCGCCGACGAAGCTGACGAAGCCGATGTCAGCCTCGCATGCGCAATTATACGAGACGCTGCCTGGCGCCGTCTAGACGCAGTTCCAGACGCAGTTCCAGACCTTCACGCGCGGTAACGACCTGAGGAAAGCCGACCTGCGCGCGTCGCTGCAGCTCCATGACGGCGTCATCGCTATAGTGTGGGTCATGATGAAAGAGGACCAGGCGGTTCACGCCCGCGTCGCGCGCGATGCGGACCGCCATCGCGGGCGTGCTATGGCCGAAACCTCGCTTCGATTCGGCGCCGTTGTAATCTTCCTCACTGTACTGCGCATCATGGATGAGGGTATCAGCGCCACGCGCAAACTCGACCAACCGCTGATCCGCGTCGGCGCTGTGCGCGCCGATCTCTACGTCTGTCGCGAAGACCAGCCGCGCCGCGCCCGCCGAGACGCGATAGACCATCGTGCCGTCGGCGGGATGCAGGCGGCTAAAGAGCGCGTCCACCTGCAAGGCGCCGTCGGGCGCGCTGGCGGAGGAGCCGGTGGCGGCGTCGAGGATCTGCGGCTCGCCATCCGCTGGAATCAGCAGACGGTCGCCATCGCCGAGCGAGCGCAAGGTGCGCCGCGAGGGCAGCGAGTGGAAATCTACGGGGAAGTAGGGAGCGCGCATGTAGCCCGCGATGATCTCGCTGAAGCGCAGATGCGCGAGGTCTGGCCCGAAGAAGCGCACATGAAAGCGGGGATCGTAGAGCGGGGCGAAGAATGGCAGGCCGCAGAGGTGGTCATGATGGGCATGAGTCAGCAGCAGGGTGATATCCTGGGGCTGGCTGGGGGTAGCGTTGGCGCGGCTGGCAAGCGCCTCGCCCAGGCCGATGGCGCCAGAGCCAGCGTCAATGATCAGGGTGTGGCGCCCAGAGCGAATCTCCAGGCAGGTGGTCTCACCACCCACGACTCCAGCGCCTACGCGCGGCGTCGGATAGCTGCCGCGCACGCCCCAGAAGCGCGCAACGAGCGCATCATCCGCGATGCGCGCGCCGCCGAGTGAGCGCGGCTGTGCAGTGGGTGAACGCCCGATACGCGCGGCGCTGGGCGTCGCGTGTGGCGCCGCGCTGGCTCGCCCGAAGGGACGAAACCTCCATGCCATGACATTGCGCTCCTGGGCAGAGACGCGCCGCTCACGAAACCGCATGAGAGGCGAGGCCAGCCACAGATAGCCGAGAAGGCGCTCCCAATTCGCATGGGAGCGCCACTCGCGTGACTGAGAAATACTGTAGCACGCGCTAACACGCATTCGGTGTGATTCGCATCTCACAGGCCAAACTGGGTTAGCGCGCGTTCGCTCTCAGTGCAAGGCTGGTGTCAGCGAGAGGCGCTGGCTGTGGACGCCTCAGTGGCCATTGGGACGGCCTCGGTAGCAGCAGGGGCTTTGGCGGCGCGATCCTCGCGACGGTAGCGGCGATCTACTCCCCGCAAGCCAAAGATCATGACCAGACCGGAGAGCGCCATCAGCACGCCGCCCGCCAGCCAGATCGTGTCAACCGCTGCGAATGACACGCCGAACAGGACCGCATGGAAGCGCAGTAGCGTCACGCCTGCGAGGTAGCCGATGAGGGCGGTGGCGAGCAGAATCGCCAGATTCATCGTCGGCTGGAAGATAGACATGACACGGCCCATCAGCGCATTGGGCGTCTCGCGCATCATGATTGGCCCGGCGGCGACGTTCAGGCCGGAGTTGAGCGCGCCAGCCACGAAGAAGAAGCCCAGCGCGATCTCATAGCTGGTGACGCGCGACAACCCCACCACCAGCACGCCAAACAGCAGCATCGTCAGCCAGAGCATGCGCGCGAGGCCGAGGCGCTGAGCGGTCAGGCCAAAGAAGATGGAGCCGAGAATCGCCCCAGCGCCGAAAACAGCGCCGATGAAGCCATACATCGCGGTGGTGGCGTGCAGATTCTGGGTTGCAAAGAAGACATCGAGCGTGTTGAGCGCGCTGGCTCCGCTGACGCCAACCACAATTGCGATCAGCAGCGTGACCAGCACGCGATTGGAGAAGTAGAATCGCATGCCTGCGAAGAGCTCGCGCCAGAAGCTGGGGGCATGCGCCGATCCATCGCTGGTCTGCGTGTGGAGCGCGTGGCGCGGCGCGACGATGGCGAAGATGGTCAGGTAGGAGACGGCGAACGTGGCTGCGTCAATCAGGATCGCCCACTCTGGCCCGAAGGCGGCGTAGAGTGGCGCGGCGAGTGGTGGCCCGATGACCAGCGCAATGCTGAAGGACGCCTGGAGGATTCCCATCGCGCGCGCCTGCTGTTCGACCGGAACGATGTCCTGGATCATCGCCATGGAGGACGGGCGGAAGAATTGATCGCCGACGCTGACCAGCACGACCACACCGTAGATCAGGCCGAGCGTCCAGACGAGCGGCAGGCGACCTCCGGCGACGAAGGGCAGCGGGAAGGCGCCCGTGGCGACGATGAGCGCTGCGACAATCAGCGCGCGCAGGCCATCCATCCAGAGCATCAGCGGGCGCTTCTGGACGCGGTCAACGAAGACACCAGCGAAAAAGCCGACGAGCAGGGTCGGGGCGGAGGTGGCGATCAGCACGCCGCTGACTGCGACGGGCGCCCAGGTCTGGTGCGCCGCCAGTCCAACGGCGATCCAGATGATGACAGTGGTGGAGGCCATCATGTCACCGATGACCGAGATCGTCTGGCCGAACCAGAGCAGCGCAAAGTTGCGATTGATGAGCAGACCTGGCTTGCCGGTTGGGGCGCGGCCCTGCGTGGCCACGCCGACTGTGGTACTATCCATCATGACTCTCCCCTGTTGCCAATGGCATGCTTGAATGATCCATCTGTTGCGAGTGGAGGGTGCGCGTGGGACGGTTGCAGCCATCTCACGCGCGTTTTTTTGCGCTCCACTCGTCGCCTGATTGCCGTCGGTGGCGCCGCCGATCAGGTCTCCTTTCGCTTCAGCGCTTCGAGGACCTCTGGCGATGCCCTCAGCACGCCACGATAGCGCAGGCGCGCGATGGCCTGGTCCACCAGCTCCGGCGTGACATCGTCTTTGAACGAGAGGTAGCCGGCGATGTCGAGATCGAGTTGCTCGCCCTTCGCAACCGAGCGCGCCAGGTCATTGCGCGAGTAGATCGCAGCGCCGACCAGGATGATCGAGCGGCGGCGCGGCTGCGGGTCGGCCTTCGGCGGTGGCGTCGCCTCCGTTGACTCGTGGTCGCCTGCTGGCTCATTGCCCGGTTCGTGCACGGGTTCGTGCGCGGGTTCGTCTGGCGTGGCAAGCTGTGTGTCGAAGCCGATGATGGTCACCTGCGCCTCGCGCTCGTCAGCGACGCCGCGGCGCATACGAAAAGGCGCGAAGATCGTATCGACGGCTTTGAGCGCCTGCCTGAACTCCTCCGGCGTCATCCAGACGGTGTCGCCGCCCAGGCCAATCGCGTAGCCCTCGAATGATTCCGCTCCCTCAGCGTTGATGTGGCCCAGCGCAGTCAGAAAACTCTGTGAGAGGTTGCTGAACATCTCTGTGATGGCGGCGGCGATCTCGCCAGGCTCCGAAGATTGCAGCAGTTGCGAGGGCGCATTCAGAGTGCGCGCGATGGCGCGGTAATACTTCTCCAGAATACCGCCGCGCTCGCGTGTCTCGACCAGTCTGACCAGCCCGATACGCTCAAGCTCGCGCACATGGTAGTGCGCCTTGGGCGCAGCGATGTGCAGCTCCTCGCCCACCTGCGTGGCGGTCATCGCACGCTGCGCCAGCGCCTCGTAGATGCGGATGCGCAGCGGGTCAGCGACAGCGCGCAACTGCTCCACGGTCTGCAAGCTGTAGCTTTCGGCGATCTCATCCATAACGGCTGATCTTTCAGGTGATGTTGCTCATTCAAAAAGATTTGAATGAGCAAAGTATAGCGAGCGGCTGAGTGTCTGTCAAGGGAGCGCGAGCATTGTTTGTCTCTGTTTGTCACGTCGGTCCTGCCTGGAGCGGATGCCAGGGAACTAATGACTCCGCCGCGTCGTCTCATCACCGAGCGCTTCACGAGCAACGCGCCACAACCATCCCGCTCCCTGCATGCCCGTGTGACTCTGCGCGGTGTGAGCAGTAGCCGTTTTGAGTGATCCTGAGTCATCAAGAGGAAGTGGAGGCCTGCGATGCTGAAACATATCCATTCATCCAATCGAGTCAGTGGGCGCCTGGGCAGCCGGGTCGCCCGGCATGCGGCGCTGGTGGGCTTGCTGGCGCTGGGGCTGGCGCTGCTAGCCGGCTGCGGCAGCGCCGCTGGCGTGGAGAATGCGCCGCTTTCCAGTGGGGCGCAGCACGGCGCGGCAGGGGGGAATACGTCGAGCGCATCGCGCGTGACGTACGGGGCAAATTCCCCCAGCGCGCCAGGCCAGGCGACCTCGCAGCCGACGACGCAATATCTCATCAAGGCACTCAATGTCGGCATGGCCATGCCAGATACGCGCGCCACGGCGAACGCGCTGCAAAGCTGGATCACCGCCACCGATCCCAAGGCGCAGAGCGCCGGGACCAGCTACAGCCAGGACGGCAGTCAGTACGATGTCAGTGTAACGTTCAACGTCGAGGCCAGCCTCTATCCGCAGATCAAGAGCTATCTCACTGGCTATGCTGGCGAGAACAAAGGCCAGCTGATTGGCCTGCACGAGACCGTGCAGGATGTGAGCAATGACTACGTTGATTCGCAGTCGCGGCTTGCCAACCTGCGTGTCGAGCAGACGCGCTTACAAACGTTGATGGGCCAGGCGCAGTCTATCTCCGACATTCTGACTATCGAGCAGCGCCTCACTGATGTCGAGGGGCAGATCGAGCAGATCGAGGCGCATCTGAACCTGCTCAATGGCCAGACCACGTTCTACAGCATCCAGATTCAGTTGACACCGCTCTCGACCTACGTGCCGCCGATTACCCAGCCGTGGAATCCCGGCGTCATCTTCCACAGCGCGCTCACCTCGGCGCAAGCCTTTGGCGAGGGGCTGCTGACGTTGCTGATCTGGCTGGCGGTCTACGCGGTGTACATCATCCCGCTCTGCGTCATCATCTGGCTGATCGTGCGCTTTGCACGGCGACGCGCGGCTCGCCTGGCGACGACCACAAGTGGCGCCGCCCCACCGCCAGCGGTGTGATGATTTCAAGTCTACGGCGCGACGATAGGATAGCGACTGCTCCTCATCAGTAGTTCTGTCCTATCGCTTCTCGGAGAATACCGCAATTTTGGTACGCTATAGGCCAACGGTTGCATGCCGTTTCCACGTATCCACTCTTTGCAAGCGAGAGCTTTACTTTACGCTGAAGTTCCGTATACTAGACAAAGCAAGAGCGAGGTGAATTGTGAGTATTGAGTCGGACGATCTTCCGGGCTGGAACATCTTTGCGCGGGAACTGGCGAGCCTCCTCGCTAAGCGCAAACTACGACTGGGACATTTGAATGACCGTGCCGGTATTCACCCACAGAAGGTCAGTCGGCTACAGCGATCCCTGCGTGAACCGAAGTTTAGCGTACTATCGCCAACTGATTTGGAGAAAGTACAACGCGCCTTCACCTTCTCCTATGAGGAGATGCTGCGCCTGCGCGCCGCCATTCTGGCCACTGCTATTGAGGAAATACTGATGAGCCGCATCAATCTTCAGGATGCGTACATTGCTGCTCAGCAAATATTCCCGACATTACTGCAGGCTGTTGGCAAGGGCGCCAGCTACCCCTCAGGCATGGGAGCGATCAAAGGCATTGCGCCGGTTCTGGACATCATCACCGAAGATGCTCGGCTGGAGGATCTACTCGATCAGTTGGATGTTGCCTTACTCCATCTCTATTTGGCGTCAGGCGTCAGCCCAGATCGCCAGCTACGCCA
>JAICSR010000119.1 GCA_025936795.1 Ktedonobacterales bacterium
CTCGTCGCCACCGCCCGCGATGATGCCCTGCACGGTCTCATCGTTCAGGCCGAGGTTGAGCACGGTATCCATCATGCCAGGCATCGAAAACCGCGCGCCAGAGCGCACCGAGACGAGCAGTGGATTGCTCGCATCGCCCAGCCGTTTGCCGGTCTGCGCCTCCACCTGCCGCAGCGCCGCCAGCGCCTGCTGCCACATGCCATCCGGGAAGCGCTTGCCCGCGTGATAATACTCGTTGCAGGCTTCGGTGGTGATGGTGAACCCCGGCGGCACCGGCAGCCCGGCGTTGGTCATCTCCGCCACGCCCGCGCCCTTGCCGCCGAGCAGGTCACGCATCCCGGCATTGCCTTCGGTGAAGAGATAGACCCATTTGCGCGGCGACTGTGCGACTGCGTCTTCCAGACTCATCTCACTCGTTTGTGCCATGGCGTCAGACCTCCTGATCTGCGGGAGTGGAACTCGATGACGGCGCCTCCGAGCGAGCCGAATACGCCGGGTCCGCGGCTGTCCTGGCTCGCCTCAGGCGCGACGTTACGCTGCGGCGACCGTCCAACGCTTCAAGATGCTCCTGATGAGTGGACGCCGTACGTACCTACGCGTGGGCGGCGTCACGCTGCATTATATGCCGCGCCTGCCATGTGCGGCGCGCTTGAGCGTATTGCTTCGTCGCTAACCTGTCGCCAACCTCTCTGGCAGGCGCGCTAGTGGGCGATGGGGAAGGTCAGCTCGCGCAGGTGGTCGGGATCGTCGGGCAGCAGGGTCAGCGGCGCGTCGGCGGGCGCCTCCAGCGTGACGCGCGTGCCAGCGCCGGGCGCGCTCTGGATGTCGAGGGTCGCGCCGATCAACGCAGCGCGCTCACGCATGCCCATCAATCCCAGCCCGGAGCCATTCTCTGGCGCGGTTGAGCGACTCGCGCCACCAGGCGCGGCGGTCAGGGTCGCTGAGACATCGAAGCCATGCCCATCATCCGAGACGACGAGGCGCAAGCCCCCCGGGCGATAGCGCAAGTCGATCTGCGCCTGACTCGGCTCAGAGTGCCGCAGCGCATTCGAGAGCGCCTCCTGTGCGATGCGATAGACGGCGACTTCCACCTCCAGCGGGTAAGGTTGCGCGGTTCCATGCTCCGCATAGTCGCAGGGCATGCCGCGCTCGGTCATCGCCCCGGCCAGCGACTCCAGCGCGGCGGAGAGACCGAGGTCGTCGAGCACGGAGGGGCGCAAGTCCTGGCAGGCGCGGCGGACACTTTCGAGCGTGCGCTGCGTCAGGTCAACCAGTTGATCGAGGAAGCGCATGTCGTCAGGCGAACTGACGGGATTGACGTGCCGGTCGGAGAGCGCGTCGAGGCCACGCGAGAGCGCAATGAGCGCCTGTGCAGTGTCATCGTGCAGCTCGCGCGCCAGGCGGCGACGCTCATCTTCCTGGGCGCGTGTGATGAGCGCAGCGTAGCTCTTGAGCTGTGTCTCGCGCAGGCGAGTCGCATTCAGCTCGGTAATCGTCTTTTGCAGTTGCGCAGTCTGCTGGCGCAAGCGCGCACTGGTGATCGCAAGGTAGAAGACGGCGCCCATCGGCGTCAGCAGCAGAATCCAGGCAAACTCGATCTCGACAGGCTGGAGCGACTCGGTGAGCGGCAGCAGCGGCACGCAACTGAGCAGCAGCACCTGAAAGAGCAGCGCCGGGCCAGTGAGATAGGCGAGCGCAGCGCGCCTGAAATCTTCAGAGCGTGACGGGGGCAGCAGCAGCAAACGCGCGACGGTGACTCCCACCAGGAAGACGATGGAGGCGGCGACCGCCGCCAGCACATGCGCGCGTAGCGCCGTTGGCACATGCGGGATGACCACCGAGACGCTAGCATACGCGACCCCTGCCGCCAGCAGCGTGACGGAGGATGTCATGCTCTGGCGTAGCGCCGTGAGCATGACCTGGCGCCCACGCGAGAGTTCCGGCGCGCGTGCGATGAAGGGCGTGGCGATGGCAAAGATGATGGCAATGGGCGCGCCCGCCAGCACGAGGATGGCGAGATAGAGCGAGCCAGTCAGGTCGGGCAGCGTGTTGGGGATGGCGCTGTCTTCCGCGCCGAGGACGCGCAGCCGGTCGCGCGCGCGGCGCGCGACGAACGCGACGATGATGGTGACGATGCCCAGCACGATCACGGCATTGTGTGGCGCCTGCTTGCGCGCGGGCAGGCCACTAATGGCCACCCACAGGCAGAGCAGGGCAATCACCAGCGGCAGCGCGACATTGCGCACGAAGATGAGCCAGCCAGTGATGTTCTGTGTCAGCGGCTGGCGCGCCTGTGGCGCCCCGGATGTGGTGGGTGGCGTTGTGGGTTGAGTGACTTGCGTGGCTTTCACCAGCGCGCTCCTGGTCTCGATCCGGGCGAACGCCTCTGCACGCCTCTGGCTGGCGCAGGCCCCTGGGTGGGACGACGCGGGACACGGCGGGACGATCTGGGACAAAGCGCTGCCTTCAGCCTACCCCATCGCACTGAGCAGAGCAAGTGCGGGCTGCCGATTGATTCCATGAGCAATTGAGGGGTGGTGTTCGGCGTCGGGCGCGACCTCACCCCCTGGCCCCCGCTCCTACGGGGCGAGGGGCCGGAGGAGAGAGGCGCTCACTGGCGCTAGGGGCGCGTCGTCGTAGCTGGGCGCTCGGCTGCCTCGGCGACGTGCGCGGGCGCATTGCGATAGGTGTCTTCGAGGCTGATCCAGCCATTGCGCAGGGCCAGCAACACCGCCTCGGTGCGCGAGCCAACCCCCAGCTTCGAGAAGATGTTGCCCAGGTGGGTATGCACTGTGCGCACACTGAGGCTGAGTCGCCGTGCGATGTCTTTGTTGGGCAGACCACGCGCCGCCTCGCGCAGGACTTCCATCTCGCGCTCCGAGAGGGGCGCGCGCTCCTCGGTGACAGCGCGGCGCTCGGAGGCGAGTCGCTGGGCGCGCGCGGCGATGGCGGGATGCAGCGTCGTCTCGCCGCGATGGACCGCCCGCACTGCCTCGACCAGCTCGCGCCCGCGCACATCCTTCAGCAGAAAGCCCGCCGCGCCTGCTTCGAGCAGCTTCATCACATACTGGGTGTCGTCGTGCGCAGTCAGCGCCAGCACGGCAAGCTGCGGCATGCGCTGCTTGATCTGCCGGGTCGCCTCGATGCCGTTCATCACCGGCATCGCGATGTCCATGATGACGACATCTGGCTTGAGCCGCTCAGCCTCGGCGACCGCCGCTGCGCCATCGCCCGCCTCGGCGATCACGCGCAGGTCAGACTCGGCTTCGAGCAGGCGGCGAGTGCCCTCGCGCACCAGCACATGGTCATCCGCGATCAGAATCGTGATGGGCGTATTCATCTCGTCGTCAGAGCCAGCCGTCTCCGCCTGATTCTCTGGCTGCGTGTCGCTCTTCGGTGGCATTGTCTCGTCCTTTCGCTTATGGCGCCCCTTGACATGCAGTATAGCGAACAAATCTGAACCGGCTATGAGAAAGCGCTAGACAATAATACGCAAAAGCGCCCTGAATCCTCGTCAGGAAGGGGCTGGAAGGGCCACAATCGCCCAAATTGGCCGCTCGGCTGTAAGGGTTTGCGGTCGATTTTCCGCACATGGTTCGAAACGTAGATCGAAGGGGATGTGGAGAGAGTGAAGGAAGTAGAGTGGAGAAGCAGGGAGGGAGCAGCGCTTGCCAGCCCTCATCTTCAGCATGCCGAGGATGAGGGCTGGCGGCGCACACCTATTCAGCGCTGGTGGTCAGCGTGTCGCTGGCGGCGATGCGTGGCTGGAAGGCAGGCGTCTTCGGCGCGCTGAGCGCCTGCTCGCGTGGCGTCGGTCGCGCCTCGCCTGGCGCGCCAGCCGTCAGCTCCTGATACGCCAGCGGGTCTTTCGCAGAGACTTTGCCCGCCTCGACGATGGCCAGGCGCTCGGCCAGCGCGCCCAGCAGCGCCAGTGTCGCCGCAATGCCAGAGATCGTGCGCGCAGAGCGTGGCCCCAGCAGGCGTATGGCGATGCGCAACGCCAGTGGGATCGCCATGCCGCCGCCAATCGCGCCGACGCGATAGACGCCGCCCCAGAGGCCGCGCCGCAGTGGCTTGTTGATGCGCCGCGTCACCAGCGCATCGCGTGTGAGCGCCAGCGCCACCTGGCTGGCCGTGCTGACCATCTCGACCGTCTCGATTGACCCGCGCACATGCTCGCTTGCGCGGTCGCGTTTGCCAAAGGCCAGGCTGAGCAGCGTCAGCGCGCCTGCGCCAGAGGCCAACGAGGTCGCCAGGAAGAGCGGCCCCAGCAGCAGTCCGCCTGCCGCCCAGAGCGGAACCGCCGTCACCGCCAGTAGCACGCCCGTGTAGCCGCCCAGGCCGAGGCCCAGCAGCCCATGCAGCGCCGTCAGCGGCCCCGCTGGGATGAGCTTGCGGGCGAGCCAGCCCAGCCTGCTCTCGCGCCGGATGATGACATCATCTTCCGCCGCCTGGTGAACCGCCAGCGCGCCAGAGACCAGGCCGAACGCCGTGAGAATCCATGTACCAACGCTCAGCGGCGAGCTGACTTTGAAGACGCGCAGCATGCGGTAGAAGCGCTCTGGCCGGTGCAGGTCAGCGATCAGCAGCGCAGGGCAGATCATCCCCAGGCCGAGGCTCAGGTAGCGCGCATGCCGCGCCGTCTCGCGTCCGCCGGGGCCGCCGAAGAGGCGCGCGACCGCGCCGATGGCCGCCGCGCCGCCTGCGATGCCGCCCAGCCAGAAATAGCCGGGGATATACCAACTCCAGAGCGGCGATTTCACCATCGGGTGATCGTAGTAGGTCGTGCGCTGCTCGTCCTGGGCAGGCTCCTGATCGGTTGGGCGCAGGTTTGGCAGCGATAGCTCGCTGTGTGGCCTATCGTAAAGCTCCATTGCAGTGATTCCTCTCGTCCACGAGTCTTCGCCCCCTCCCCAACCCCTCCCCCGCTGCGGCGGGAGCGGGGCTTTCCGGACTCCCCTCTCCCGCGCAGCGGGGGAGGGGCCGGGGGAGGGGGTTCTCTAGGCGCCACGCCCGCGCAGCAGGAAGGTCGCCACCGTCGCCAGCCCCAGCGCGACCGCCGTCGCCGCCGTCGCGATGTAGCCCGGAATCACCTGCGCCTGTGGCACATGCGGATTCTCCGGCAGGTTGTAGACAGCGGGCGCGTCCACCAGCAGGAAGAAGGCGTTGAGGTCGCCCACACTGGTCTGTTCATCCACACCGTAGAGGTAGGCGTCGGTCACGCCGCGCTCGTGAAGCTGGCCGACGCGGTCGCGTGCGCGGTCGCGCAGCTCCTCAACCTCGCCAAACTGGATGGACTGCGTGGGGCAAGCCTTGGCGCAGGCTGGCTCCAGCCCATCCTTCTGCCGGTCGTAGCAGAGCGTGCATTTCCAGGCGCGGCCATCCGCCTCCTGAATGTCAATCACCCCGAACGGGCAGGCAATCGTGCAGTAGGCGCAGCCATTGCAGATGTCGGGCTGGACGTAGACATCGCCAAACTCGTTGCGAATGATCGCGCCGGTCGGGCAGGCCTCCAGGCAGCCCGCGTTCTGGCAGTGCTTGCAGACATCGCTCATCATCAGCCAGCGATGCTCGCCGAACAGGCCGCCGCTCTGCGTATCCACCGTGCGTGAGCGGGTCAGCGTCATCACGCCCGCCCCGTCGGAACTCGCGCCCGATGAGCGCAGCCCCATCAGATCAAGGCCGTGGCCATTGCCGCTGCTGCGCACGCGGTCGCTGATCGCCGCCGCGCCGGAGCGCTCGCCGACCATATGCCCATCCACGCGCGCGGTGCGGTCGAACTGCTCGATGAACGCGACATGGCGCCAGGTCGTCGCGCCGAGCGCAACGGTATTGTCGTAGCTCATGCCGGTGAACTCGAAGTTGTCCCCCGGCAGTTGATTCCATTGTTTGCAGGCCACCTCACACGCTTTGCAGCCAATGCAGAGCGTCGTGTCGGTGAAGAACCCCTTCGCCATTGAAGCCTCCTGATCGCTCTCCACGGGCTAGCCTGGCAGCCCAGCCAGCGGCGAGTGATGCAGCATCTCCTCGCCTTCGCTGTGTGTCCGATCTACGGCGCCGCCCTGGCTCACGTCGGCGTGCTGCTGCTCGTTCACCAGCGGTCGCGCCGCGCGCGGACCTTTGCGCAGGTCGCAGGTCAGCGCCTTCGCCTCGTGAATCTTCACATTTGGCTCCAGCGCGATGCCGATCAGGTCATTCACGATGTCGCCTGTGACGATGCCTGCTGGCCCCCAGTGGTAGGGCAGGCCGATCACATGCGTCACCTGCCCGTTGATGAGCATTGGCTGCATGCGCGGCGTGACCAGCGCGCGCGCCTCGATCTCCGTGCGCGAGGTGGCAATCGTCACCACGTCGCCGTTGGCGATGCCCTTCTGCTGCGCCAGCTCCGGGTTGATCTCGACAAACAGCTCCGGCTGAAGCTCAGCGAGCCAGGTATTCCAGCGCGACATCGCCCCCGACGTGTGATGCTCCGTGATGCGATAGGTCGTCAGCACGAACGGATAGGACGGGTTGGGTTGTCCCTGGCGCGGGTTCTCATTGTACGGGTTGTCGGGCCGGTCGAAGGTGACGATGCACGGATTGGTCCGATGCTTCGGATAGAGCGCATTCGCCATCGGCGACTCAAATGGCTCGTAGTGCGCGGGCAGCGGACCATCCTTCAGGCCGTGTGGCGCGTAGATCCAGCCGCGCCCATCGGCGTTCATGATGAACGGGTCGGCGCCAGAGAGCGCGTCCATGCCTTCGCCCTGCTCGTCGGCGTTGTCGCCGGGCGCTTTGCTTTCGACGAAATCTGGCACGTCGTAGCCCGTCCAGCCGCCCTTGCCGTCGTTGCGCGCTTGATCCCACCAGACCAGCCGCTTGCGCTCCGACCATGGCTTGCCCTCCGGGTCCGCCGAGGCGCGGTTATAGAGAATACGCCGGTTGGCGGGCCACGCAAAGCCCCACTTGCTGTGATTGGTCGGCTCGCCGGGCTGGTCGCGCGTGCGGCTGGCTGCGAGGTTGACGTTCTTCTTCGGCACATAGCCAGAGTAGATCCAGCAGCCGCAGGCGGTGCTGCCATCGTCCTTCAACTGCGCATAGCCGGGAACCTGCTCGCCCGACGCGACGGTATAGCCGCTGATCTCCTGCGCGACCGAGAGCACGCTTGGCTCCTGGATCGCGCCTTCGAGCGGATAGTTCCACGTCATCGCCAGCAGCGGCTTGTCGCGCTCCTGCGTACTCTGCCCATAGAGCGCGCGCAGCTTATTGCCCAGATGCACGGTGAACCACGTCTCCGAGCGCGCATCGCCGGGCGGGTCTACCGCCTTGTCGTGCCACTGCAAGAGGCGCTGGGTGTTGGTCAGGCTGCCATCCTTCTCAGCGGACCAGGCGGCGGGCATGTAGATGACCTCGGTATCAATCGTCGCCGGGTCTTTGCCATCCATATGCCAGAACTCCGCCGTCTCCACCAGGAACGGGTCGCGCACGACACACCATTCCAGCTTGCGCATCGCGTCGCGCTCCATGATCGAGCCGGGGCCACCAACGGCGAAGTTTTCGCCGAAGACGAGCAGCCCACGCATCTTGCGGTCCTGCATGCGGAAGAACATCGGATAGTACGAGTAGTCGCCCTCGTCATCCAGCTTGGGCAGGTATTGATAGCCCCACTCGTTCTCTTTGGTCGCGGCCTTGCCATAGAAGGCCTTGAGCAGACTCACGGCGTACTTCGGGAAGTTGTTCCACCAGCCAGTCGGCGCCTGGAGCGATTCGATGTAGTCAGCGAAGTCCTTGTTGCCGACCAGCGGCATTTGCAGATAGCCCGGCAGCAGGTTGAAGAGCGTCGGGATGTCGGTCGAACCCTGGATGGCGGCGTGGCCGCGCAGCGCCATGATGCCGCCACCGGGGCGGCCAATGTTGCCGAGCAGCAACTGCAAGATCGCCGTGGTGCGGATCAACTGCACGCCCGTCGTGTGCTGTGTCCAGCCGACGGCGTAGCAGAAGGCGGTCGTGCGGTCGCGCCCGGAGTTTGCGGTGATCGCCTCGGCCACCTGGAGGAAGACCTCCTTGGGCGTGCCGCAGACCTGCTCGACAAACTCTGGCGTGTAGCGCGCGAAGTGGCGTTTGAGAATCTGGAAGACGCAGCGCGGGTCTTGCAGCGTCTCATCGCGCGGGGGCGGGCCGCTCACATCGCGCTGCGAGCGATGCGAATAGCTCTCGCCGGTCATCGCGGCGTGGTGGCCAGCGGCGGCGGGTACGTTCTCGCCTTTGTAGGTCCAGGTGGAGAAGTCGTACTTGCCCTTGTCTGGCTCATAGCCAGAGAAGACGCCTTCAAGGTCCTCCGTGTCGCGGAAGTCGTCGTTGATGATCGTGGAGGCGTTGGTATAGCGCACCACGTACTCTTTGAACCACTTGTCGTGTTCAATCGTGTAGTGGATCAGGCCGCCCAGGAAGGCGACATCGGAGCCGGGTCGCAGCGGGGCATAGACATCCGCCGTGGCGGACGTGCGCGTGAAGCGCGGGTCCACATGGATGATCTTCGCGCCACGCTCGCGCGCCTCCATGACGAAGCGAAAGCCCACGGGATGGCACTCGGCCATGTTGGAGCCTTGAATGACGATGCAGTCGCTATTGACGAGGTCCCACTGGGCGGTGGTTGCGCCGCCACGTCCGAAGCTGGTACCCAGACCGGGTACAGTGGAGCTGTGTCAGATACGGGCCTGATTGGTGATGTGGACGACGCCTAAGTTGCGGAAGAGCTTGAGCATCAGATAGTTTTCTTCGTTGTCGAGGGTGGCCCCGCCGATGCTGCCGACGCTCTCCAGCCGATTGATGCGCTCGCCATTGTCGTCGTTCATCACGAAGTCTTTGTCGCGGGCCTCTTTGACACGCTGTGCGATGTGATCCATCGCCCAGGCGAGCGGGCGCTCTTCCCAGTGGTCGCTGCGCGGCGCACGGTAGAGCACTTTGGTGGGGCGGTTGGGGTTGTTGACGAGCTGGTAGGTGGCGGCGCCTTTGGGGCAGAGATGCCCGTTATTGATGGGGCTGTCGGGGTTGCCCTCGATGTCAATGATCTTGCCATCGCGGTGGTAGACGAGCTGACTGCAGCCGACCGCGCAATAGGGGCAGACGGAAGTCGCTACCTGCGCCCCCTGGATGCGCGACTCAAGCTGCTGGCTGCGTTTGCTCATGGGAATGGGCGAGAAGCCGATGTACCGACGCATCAGCCCGCCCAGGCCGCCAGATGCGCCAGTCTCGCCTGCTGCGGCCATTCCCTGCTCCGTGTTTCGCCGTGTGATCGTCATGTCCGCTGTGCCTCCTGCGGCTACCACGTCCGCGCGCCAGATGAGCACAGCGCCACATGGCGTGGCCGCTGTGGTCCCCCCTGATGCGCCGCCGAAACCGTCCTACTGTGACATGTGTCTCCGCGCGAGCCGCCGCAAGTTGCATGCCGCGCCAGGTCCATCGTTGTGGGTCTGCTGGCGGGTCTGCCAGCGGCCGCTAGTGGCGCGAGAGCAGCGCGAAGAGCGTCGCCACGCCAGCGCCATAGACGAGATGCTTGCCGAGGTCCTTCGCCAGCGTCTGCTTGTCATATTGCCAGATCGGCTTATAAAGGCGCGCCAGCGGCAGAATGACATAGGATGAGCTGAAGACGACGGCGCCGAACGGCGGGCCGGCCAGCGCACGCGGCGCACGCGCGAGCGGCGTGGAACCGATCACCAGGCCAAACAGGCCGCCCCAGGCGACGCCATAGAGCCAGTGAGTCACTCCGTTAGTGAGCGCGGCGTAGCGGTTGGGCAATGGCCGCTGCAGCAGCCCTTCATAGAGCCGCTTGCCTACCTGCGCAGGCGTGGGCGCATTGCTCCACTCCTCCAGCCCCGGCATGAACTCCCATTTCACTAGATCACTGTCGCCGCCACCGCGCTTGTAGCCCACGAAGCCGGCGAGGTCCATCAGCGCCGTGCCTGCCGCGCCGGAGAGCGCGCCTTTGGCCGCCGCGCCCAGCGGTGTCATCTTCTGCTTGCTTCTAGATATAGTACGCAATCGGCCGCCTCCTATGGATGCTTATGAGTGTCTGGCGCTCCCTTGCGCCGATGAGACTGTGGCGCCATATCGGCGATACTCCAACACAACACCGATACAACAAGGCGGAGTCCCTGGCCACCCAAGGCGCAGAGACTCCGCTGCTCATCCTCGTTCAGGCGAGGCGCTATCCTGACGGTATCCCGGTGCGGCTAGACCGTCGGATGTGGACCTTCGCCTGAGCGCTCCGAGGGATAGTCCAGGCTGCTATCGGTTTCGGCGCCGGATCGGTTTATGCTCGCCTCGGATTGATGCAGCCGATCAGGTTGGCGTCCCATGCCGGTCGCTGGCGGCATAGGCATTGCGCC
>JAICSR010000345.1 GCA_025936795.1 Ktedonobacterales bacterium
GTGAAGGGGCCAGTCTTCTCGATGTCGAAGCTGGTCGGCGCGGAGATGGCGCTTGGCCCGGAGATGAAGAGCACTGGCGAGGTGATGGGTATTGATAAGACCTATCCCGCCGCGCTACGCAAGGCGCTGATCGCCGCGAATCTGACCGTGCCCGACCACAACGGCAAGGCGTTCGTCAGCGTCGCCGACCGCGACAAGGCCGAGGCGCTGCCGATTCTGCGGGAGTTAGGCGCGGCGGGCTACGCGTTCTACGCGACGGGCGGCACGGCGCGGATGCTGAGCGACGCGGGGCTGAGGGCAACGGCGGTGAGCCGCATCAGCGACGACGACCAGACGATCATCGAACTGATCCGCTCGCATGAGGTCCAGCTCGTCATCAACACGATCACCGGTGGCGGCGGGCGCATGCGCGAGGGCATCGAGATTCTGGATGGCTTCAAGATTCGCCGCGCCGCCGTCGAGGCCAACATCCCCTGCCTGACCTCGCTCGACACGGCCCGCGCGCTGGTGGAGGCGCTGGCTGCGGGCGCCGAGACGCTGACGCTGCCCTTCCCGGCGTATCGGCAAGGATGGTAAGCAGACGGGCTAATGTGCGTTGCAGTGTGGCAAGTAAGCAAGTTAATAACGCGGTTGAGCGCCTCATGCAGCGGGCTAATGACACCAGCCGCTACCTCAACAAAGGCGACAAGCGTACATGTGACTACGGCGACCGACACAGTGTGAACCAGCAAAAGCACTGGATGCAACGTCCAAATAATGGCCCATCAATCGCCGACCATCGAAGCCTGCCAACATAGTGCGTGTGGCGATAGTTACGTTGCGATTTGCCTGTACAAACACCGAACAAATACGACGATGCTCGCTTCGCTGACACGCGAGCATCGTCGTGGTCAGTCTAGTCAGGCGTATTTGGATCCGTAGGCGCCGGTCCTGGGCGAGTCGGGCCTAAAGTAGGCGTTTCAACGCTAGCGCGCGAGACGAATGTCAACTGCACATGCAGGAGATCGCGCAGCATGCGGCACTCCTGCTCAATGCCAAAGAGTTGGCCCGCCAGAACTGCACGTGGTTCTGCGTTCGGCGCCACACCTGCTGGTCGTGGACTCGCCCCCACTTCATCGAGGAGCGCCTGCACGGCGCTCTCATCGGCGCCCACCATAGGCCTGAGTCGGTCATCCACCAGCTGCAGCAACTCCATGATGTTCATGGTGATCTGCCTCCTTTCTTCTCCATGACGGGCGGATGTATAGAGCATATACCGCTGAGCGGGTCATCAACAAGGGAACGAGTACGCCTTCGAGTTTGGTAAGGGGATGGATTCTTCCTTCGAGCCGGTGTCCTCTACAATCTGATTCTGTAAGCCAGTTCCTTCCGCATCCACTTGGACGACCAGGGTGAAGGGTGGCCAGGCAACTGCCACGTGATTCTGACACAACTCGCACTCTCCAGTGGCGAGGTCTTGGTAGCCCGTAGTCGAACCAGAATAGAGATTGTAAAAGGGTACACTGCTCGACCCGGTCCTAGTCACACCGCCGCAGGATTGCACATAGTCAGAGACGTCGATGGTGCCACTCGTCACCGTGAACCCGCAATTGTTGTAGATCTCGCCCGATAGATTGGCCTGGTTGGTATTCACAGCGTTTAACGAGAATATGAACACCTCGAGGCAGTGATCAGGATAATACCCTTTCGGGGTTGGCCCAGGAGGGGATGCCAATGTGCGTGCCACCAACGCTGTAGACGTGCCAAACGTAGACGTGCCTGCCTTGCTGGCGCCGCTGATCGTCACGTGCGCCCTCGGCGTCCCTGAAGTGGTGGATTGCACCACACTTGCAGCTGCTGATGCGCTTCCCACTGAGGGAGCAAAACTGGCCGCGCCCAGTGCGTTAAACGTGAGCACTACAAGACCAACGAGTACAAGTAGCCTGCGTAGGTTGCGCTTTGCCATTGGGCAGATCCTTTCAATCTCGGAGAGACATCCGTTTGCCTTTCGCTCTTGGCAAGCAGACTACACTGACTGCGAGCCGAATGGAAGTAGCGCCACGCAACGTTGCGTGGCGCTACATTTGAGGACATCATCCGCTCGCTCGCCCCCCCCCAACAAGCAGGCGGAGCCAGGAGGGAACAGGATCCATGAAGGACTCGACCCGTAATCATCCCGTGACAACGACCGTGACCACCGCGACGTGGCGCGACTTTGGCCCCTTTCTCCAGCGCGTGCGCAGGCGGCGCGGCATATCGCAGGAGACGCTTGCAGATAGCCTTGGCTGCCACCGCACCCACATCTGGCGGCTGGAGCATGGCCGCAATCGTCCCAGCCGTATCTTCCTGCACAGCCTGGGGTTGACCTGCGCGCTCACGATGGAGGAAGTCGAGCGACTTGCCGCCTTCGAGCAGTTGCGCGAGTATCCAGAGAACCCGCTGGCGCTGGGGTGAGGGGCGGCGCGGCATGCAGACGACGAGACGCTGACCTTCCCAGAGTATCGGCGGGGGTGAGAGCAGGCAGCCAGCATTCATGCGTGGGCATGTGATAGACTGCGGTAGAGGCCGCGCCTGGGTTGAGCCTCAGAAGGGGGCGGCATGTCAGCCGTGTCAGATGAATCCACACTCAACGAGCGCCTGCAAGCCAGTAGCGGCGTGTCTCCCGCTCAGCGGCGCCAGGCAGCGTTGCTGGCGCAGTGGGCCGCGCGCTATATCTGGTGGAAGTCGGTTCCAGACGCCCTGCGCTATCCTGGACGCATCATCGCGCAGGTCATGAACATCGGCGATTACGAGGATCTCCAGGCGCTTGTTGAGTGCTTTGATGTGGACGCGCTGCGCGAGGTGGTGCGCCACGCCGAGGCCGGTCAGTTCAACGCGCGTTCATGGGTCTACTGGCACTATCGCCTTGGCCTCGTTCCACTCGACGCGCAGGCTTGTCTACCACCGCTGCCCGCGCGGAATGTCTCATGACGCCGCCGCTCATCCCGCGCCTTGACGCGCTGCCGGAAGCCCAGCGCCGTCTCTGGCCGATGTTGCAGCCACTCGCGGAGCTTGGATTCGTGCTCTACGGGGGAACGGCCATCTCGCTACGACTTGGCCACCGTCAATCCGTGGATTTCGACTTCTTCACTGACCAGCCGCTTGATCCGCAAGCGCTACGGTCGCGTTTGGCATGGCTGCTGGATGCGCCTGTCCTTCAGGAAGCGCCAGATACGCTCACAGTGCTTGCGCGCGCGCAGGCAGTGGCATCGAGCGTGCCGACCGAATCGCCAACCGAATCGCCAACCGAAGCCCTGGTCAAAGTCTCCTTCTTTGGAGGACTCTCCTTCGGGCGACTCGCGAACCCAGATGTCACCAGTGACGACGTGGCGCAGATCGCGTCGCTGGAAGACCTGCTCGCTACCAAGCTGAAGGCGCTCTTACAGCGCGTTGAGGTCAAAGACTACCTGGATGTCGCTACGCTGCTGGGGGCTGGCGCTACCCTTGGCCATGGACTGGCAGGCGCACGGGCGCTCTATGGCCAGGCGTTCCAGCCAGCGGAATGTCTCAAGGCGCTCGTGTACTTTCAGGGCGGCGATCTGGATACGCTGCCAGCGGAGACCCGAACTGAACTGATCCGCGCTGTCGCCGCGACCGGGCCATTGCCTGAGGTCGCAACCGTTTCCCATACACTCGCATTGAGAGGGCCGGAGGCGGGAAGCGCGTAGGTAAGCATTGGCTTCGCTATGCCACTGTCCCGAAAAGACTCCGGCGCCGCCGTCGAGGCGAACATCCCCTGCCTGACCTCGCTCGACACGGCCCGCACGCTGGTGGAGGCGCTGCGCGCAGGCGACGAGACGCTGACGCTGCCCTTCCCGGCGTATCGGCGGTAGCGGTGAGGTAGCTTCGTAGCTTACGTCAGGAGGGAGATTCCCAGGCCCGCCAATGCGGCAATAGATGCTATGATCATCGCACTCACTACGAGCGAGGGAGTCCAAACATTCTGAGGCAACCAGTATTGCGCTGCTGCTAGCAATAGTAGTCCTATTCCAAGAAGCAAGACAAATAGAGCGAACAGCAATACACTGATGCCAATGAGAACCTTTGTTATTCGATATGACTTCAAGTTTACTCCCCACTTGCTGCTACGTTGATGACGTCACGTAGGCTAATGCGGCGCGAATCTGTGCGCTCGTTAGATGATAATCCTGCATCACGTCTTCGAAGGAGGAGTCGCCAGCTAATTCTCCGACAAGGACTTCCACCGGCACGCGCGTTTCAGCGACCACTGGCCGCGCGTGAACCACCTGCGGGTCTATGGTGATGCCTGGAAAAACCTCGTTTGACATCCTCGTCTCCTGTCTTCGCGCGCTCTGCGAGCGGCGCGGCCAGCATGCCTGCATTCTACCCCAAGCGCCTCTCCGACGCGCACTCGACCCTGCCCCACCTGACGTATCGGCAGGGGTGATGGGATTGAGCGGAGGCTTATCCCTTGTGCGAGCCGCTGAAAGCGCCAGGTGTCA
>JAICSR010000062.1 GCA_025936795.1 Ktedonobacterales bacterium
GAACCCTTGCGCCCAACGATTAAACAAGGCCCAGCGCTGTTGCGCTTGTTGTGGACGCCTACGATGCCATGAGATCCGAAAACTGGTACATCACCCAGCATACGGCTCTCGGCTGCAAGTGGCTCGCCATAGCGCATGGAGCATACGAACTTCAGCCGCTTCACCTGCCAGTGCGCCGGAATCGCGCCCAGCCACGCCACGCCGGAGTCGCGATAGGCGGGATAGCGGCGGCGGGCGGTGGTGGTGGTCGTCGTCGTCGCGGCGGCGTCTGGCAGCGTCTGGGTCATCCCGCCACCTCCCGCAGCATCGCCAGAATCTCGCTCTCCAGCGCGCGAATCTCGCCCTCGATCTGCTCCAATGGCCGCGGTGGCGTGTACTGGTAGAAATAGCGGTTGAAGTTGATCTCGTAGCCCACGACGCCCACACCGCCATCCTGCGGGTCGCGCTTCTCCTCGTTCAGCCAGGCGTCGGCAACGTGCGGCGTCACTTCGCGCGCGAGATAGGCGTGCGCGTCTTCGCCCAGCGGCACGTTCTCGGTGTCGCGCAGGTCGGGGTCGGCCTCCGCGCGGCCCTTCGCGTCGCGGCAGACCTCCGCCGACTCGTCGCGCTCCGCCAGCGCCGCCGTGATGGCCTTGACGACGGGCGCCGCCAGCTTCAGCGAGGCCGCGCGGCTCGCCCGCTCCAAATCCTGCTCGAACTGCGCGCGGCTCAGATAGCGCGTGGCGCCCAGCGTGGCCAGCATCGCCAGGATGCGCGCTTGCAGCGCATGGCCGCCCGCCTCCTCGGCGGCGCGCTCCTGGGCATTCTGCTTGCGGCTGGTCGCCAGCGCCACGAACGCCGGATGCTCGCGCAGGCGCGCCAGCCGCTCTGCGCTGACCGCGAAATTCAGCCGCAGCGGACGCTCCACGGTGATCTTGCGATAGCCAAAGTCGGTCGTCGCGAAGACCTTCGCGCGCGCGTCGTCCTGCTCGCCCGCCAGGAACAGCCGCACGATCTCAGCGATCTGCCCCTCGACAATCTCGCGGCGCTTCTCGCCCCTGCTGCGGCGCATCGGCGTCCAGAGGTCGGTCGCGTTGATCAGCTGAACCTTGCCACGGCGCGCGGGCGCTTTGTGGTTGGTCAACACCCAGATGTAGGTGGCGATGCCCGTGTTGTAGAAGAGTTGCTCCGGCAGCGCGATGATCGCCTCCAGCCAGTCTTGCTCCAGAATCCAGCGGCGAATCTCGCTCTCGCCGCTGCCCGCGTCGCCCGTGAAGAGCGGCGAGCCATTCATCACGATGGCGACCCGGCTGCCGCCGCGCTCCCACGGCTGCATGCGCGCGAGCATATGCTCCAGAAAGAGCAGCTGGCCATCGCTGATGCGCGGTGTTCCCGCGCCAAAGCGCCCGCCCGGCTTTGCAGCCTCGGCCAGCACGGCGGCCTGGTCGCGCTTCCAGTCTTTGCCATAGGGCGGATTCGCCAGCAGGTAATCGAAGCGGTCATCGGCGAACTGGTCGTGCGCGAGGGTGCTGCCGAATTTGATGTTGTCGGCGTCGCGTCCATCGGCGCTCTTCATATACAGGTCCGACTTGCAGACCGCAAACGTTTCGGGGTTGACCTCCTGCCCATAGAGGTAGACCTCGGATTCAGGGTTCAGCTCGTGCAGGCGCTCCTTCGCCGCCGTCAGCATGCCGCCTGTGCCGCAGCAGGGATCGTAGATGTTGCGAACGAGGTGGCCGGTGTGCAGGGTTGACGTGTCCTCGGCCAGCAGCAGGCTGACCATCAGGCGGATCACCTCGCGCGGGGTGAAGTGCTCGCCGGGGTTCTCGTCCAGCGCCTCGTTGAAGCGGCGAATCAGCTCCTCGAAGATATAGCCCATCTGGAGGTTGGTGATCTTGTCGGGGTGCAGGTCCGCCTGCTTGAAGCGCTCCATCACCAGAAAGAGCAGGTCCGCGTTCTCGAGCAGCGTGATGGTATTGTCGAAGCCAAACTTCTCCAGCACATCGCGCATGTTCTCGCTGAAACCGGCGATGTAGGCGCGCAGATTGGCGGCGAGGTTCGGCGCATCGCCCAGCAGCGCGGCGAAATCGAAGCGCGAGGTGTTGTAGAAGGCATAACCGGAGGCCTGGCGCAGGGCGGGGTCGAGGTTCTCCAGCTTGCCACGCAGGCGCTCATGCGTCTCGCGGACCTGCAAGCGAGTGGGCGCAAGCACACAGTCAATGCGCCGCAGCACCGTCAGCGGCAGAATGACATCCTGATACTTGCCGCGCTTGAAGCTATCGCGGATGAGGTCGGCTATGCCCCAGAGGAAGCTGGCAATCTCGGTGAAGGACTCCATCTCCAGCGCCGCTCCTTTCCCGATCCGGCTTGCAGGCGATCAGCTATCGAGGGGTATGCGCGGGCGCTGCAATCCACTGCGCATCTCGATAGGTGCGGTGGAATCAGTGTAGCATGCGACCGAAACAAAACACAATGGGACGTGAGGGACGGGTTCAATCATAATCGGGGGCTAAGCGAGCTGGCGGCTAAAGCCGCGCCTAGGGGCCTGCGGGCCGCGAAGCCTGCCTGCACAGGCTGGGAACCTGCGTCCAGACCCAGGCCGCGCAGGCGGCATTTGCGGCCCGTGGGGCCACTTAGCTGCGGGTTCACCCGCCCGTCGGCGTGCGACGACCCCCGGTTTAAGCTGGAACCTGAGGGGCGTGAGGGCATGCGAAGTCCGCCTATGCGAACCAGGCGCCCACAAGGCGAGGGAAGCCGGCTCCGATTCCCCCTCGCCTCGCGGGAGAGGGGGCCAGGGGGTGAGGTCGCGCCTGGGCGTATTGTCGCCACTCCTGCGGAATATCTTGAGGAATGGCCGATGACAGGCTATATCTAAGGCATAAGTGTCGACACTTTGGAGGCCGACCGTCAGTTGCGGATCGCGCCGAGCGGCGCCACTGGCCTGTTCGGCGGCGCCTTCAGATGCAGCATCAGTATCGTCCGTGTGCTGGTTGCGGCCGGTCGCAGCAATACCTCTGCCTCGCGCCGAATCCGCTCCTGGATCACGGGATGAAGGTCGGCAAACGAGGTGACGAGATCGACCGGACGACCGAGCGCATCTTCCAGGGCTAGACCGAGACGCGAGAGATCGAAGAGTGAGGCGCCGGGCGGAAGATCGACGACCAGATCGAGATCGCTCCCCAGATGTTGCTCTCCGCGCACAGCCGACCCAAACAGACTGGCGTGTTGCACATCGAACTCGCGCAGTATCGCGACGATACGCGCGCGCTCGTCCTGGCTTACCTGCCGCAGTGTCTGGTCAGATGTGGTATCAGGCTCAGTGGACTCTGCCACAGAAGCCTCGCCCTTCTACCAAGGCGAGGCCCACACATCGAGCCTCGCATGGACTATGACATTGCTTCTTTAAGTATACACGAGCCGTAGCAGCAGGAGCGCGGCGCGTGTTCGCCCGTCACTCCTCCTCATCCAGCACGACGCGGGTATGCCGCTCGCCGTTGTAGCTCAGGCGCAGGGGCTTGCCATCGCGCACGGTCTCCAGATGGACGGGACGCGACCAGATCTGATAGGTGTGCTCCAGCGTCTTCTCGGCATACGGGATGTCGAGTTCCTGGCCCTCAAAGTGGTGGTGCAGCAGCAGTTCGGTGTTGCCGTTATAGTCGGCGTCCCAGATGGTGATGTAGGGGTAGCCGAAGTTGGTCATGCTGGCGACGAGGCCATCACGCACCTTCTCCCAGTTCTTCTCGACAATGACCCACTCATCACCCTCCTTCTTGTAGAGATAGAGGTCCAGCTTCTCCACCAGGTCCTTCGTGAGGTAGTTGCGCAGCAGCGAGACATCGCTCTCGGTCTCGCGCACCTCAAAGAGCTTGGCGCGCCCCTGCCCCGGCTGCTGTCCCTGCCGCAGTTGCTCCTCGGTCGGGTGATCCCAGCGCTGCTCGATGTCTTCGAGCAGGTGATAGCCCAGGTGATAGGGATTGATCCGCATGCGTGAGGTCGCCAGCACCCCCGCGTGCATCTGCGCAAACTGCGTGTACTCGTTGTCGTCCAGGTCCATCTCGCGAGTGATACGCGAGTGCCAGAGGCTGTTGTGATGCAGCATGCCGTTCGCGACATATTGGTGGGTATCGGCGACGGTGATGTCATAGACATCCGCTACGTCGTGCTCCACGGACACGACAGTATCGGTTGGGTCCTCTTTCAGGAACCAGCGGTGATTCGCTAGATAGGCGCGCAGTTTCGCGCGTTTGCGCGTCAGCCCAAAGCCAATCTCACGCTCAAAGAGTTCGCATGAGCGGCCCGTGATGTCGACGTTGACGCCATGTTTCCGACTGAGGATGCCGTAGTTCAGCAGCAGAATCTGCAACGAGAGCGCGATGTCCTCGCTGAAGGTCGAGAGCAGCACACCTGACGTAAGCGAGGCGCACCCGTCGCAATCAAAATAGGCGCGCAGGAATGCGCTGACAACGGATTTTGGCGAGCGCAAGATGACGTCGGGAATGCGCTTGCTACGTGCCTTCGCATTTACGTCAATCCCCAATGCGCTGAGCAGACTGAGGACATTGGCGGAGTAGAACACGACACGCCAGCGGCCGCCTCGCCCATTGACCGTGCGAGCGTCCCAGAAAACCTTTGGCGTGATACCGAACAGGGTACGAACCAATCCAGCATAGTGATCTACTGACTCGCGATCTCCTGAGGTGAATCCCACACCCTGCTTGCTGACATGGATATTGCCGTCGCCGATGAGGTAGCCGAGGAATGCTGCAAAGCTCTCGTCCACATGCGATTGAACGACCAGTTCTCTGCGATGCCTGTAGACCGGCTTGCTGAAGTTCGCAAACGTAAAGCCGGTCGTCTGGATAGCCGCGCTGATACGATTCGCAGCGAAGGTTGTCTTGCCGCCAATCGAGCGATAGACCGTATGGGCGCTTACGTTCGCCGCGACGGCGACATCCGCCACGGTGGCGTACTTCAACCGCACAGGGACGGGTACAGGGACGAGTTCAGTTGGCCAGATGTTGGCGCCAACGCTCAGCGGGATGCGCTGCCCGATCTGGACATCTTTCAGCGCGATCCACTGGTTGGCTCCAATACTCAGTTTATGCTCTTCTGCGCCTTCGATGACCAGCCCTCGTCGTGTACGTAGTCGTATCGTCGCCGCGTCATGCCGGATGTGCCGGTCAGCAATCGCATCCAGGCGGTCGCCTCCGCTTGCCACGCGGATGGACTCGCCATCCGTCAGCCGCTTGTGCAGCGCTTTATAGGGAAGTAGACCATGCTCAGTCAGCACAAGGCTGCTTCCGACCAGACAAGCCCAGCCCTCGTTGGCGACCTTCGTGCGCATCTGCGGGACGAAGTAGAGCATCTCCTCGCGCACGATCAGCAGCAGGTCGCGCTGCCACGGCTCCAGGTTGGGCGCGTACTCGGCGAGGAATTTCAGGATGTCCTTCTGCGGCTCGGCGGGGAAATGGCGCCGTCGCAGCGTCGCGCGCCGCTCGGCCTCGGCTGCGGCTTCTTCGTGGGCCGCAGTGCTCATGTCGAGCGCCCAGAGGTCATCATAGGCGCTGGTGCGATGTCGCACGCCATCATCGTCGTCGGCGCCGCGCACATCGTCGCCGCGCTGCTCGCCGAGCCGCTGACGAATGTAGGTGTTGGGGTCGATATGCTCCTCGATGGCCAGCACGGCATCAAGGAACCGCTCCACCTTGTCCACGCCATAGTCATATTCGTATTTGCGCACGCGGTCGGCGTTGACACTCACCTTATCAATCATGTTGTGCGGTGTGCTGCGGAAATAGATGTTGTTCTTGAAAAAGTCCGTGTGTCCCAGCACATGCGCCACTACCACCTGATTCTGCAGCAGGTCGTTCTGCTCCATCAGGAAGGCGTAGGAGGGGTTGGTATTGACCACCAGCTCGTAGATTTTGCTCAGGCCATAGTCATACTCCGTCTTCATGCGGTAGTACGCCTTGCCACGCGACCAGTGGCTGAAGCGGCCCGGCAGCCCATACGCGCCGAACTCATACATGATGGTGGCGGGAACCAGCTCGAAGTGGACGGGGAAGGGGTCTAGCCCGAAGCGCTGCGCGATGCCCCAGATCTCTTCGATGGCGCTCTCTAGCTTTGCCAGATAGGCCTGATCGGGGGTCATACCTGGAGTGATACCGTGTGATGATGCCATGGGACTCACCCTCCTTACTCGGCGCGTACGCGCCCCTGCCCGCACCCTGCCCGCACCCTGCGCTCAGTCCCGCGCCTGGATGTACGAGGCCGCTGCTGCGGCATGGGGCGCGCAATCTGGCTCAGGGCGTCGCGGGCGCCTCGTCGCGCAGCGCGAAGAACTTGCGCAACGCAGGGTACACCTCCGTTTTGTCGGAGATGGTGACGGAGATGAACTTGCGGTCCTGAATCTTGTTGTAGGCCGACATCAACGTGCTCGGCGAGCGATAGTGGCCCTCGCGAATCTCGCCGTAGCCGAAGATGTTGCACATCTCCATCAGCTTGTTCACCAGCGCGACGCAGTGCTCATTGTCCCAGGGCAGGTTATCGCCATCGGAGAAGTGGAACGGGTAGATGTTCCAGTCGTCCGGGTTATAGCGCTCCTCGATGATGCGCAGCGCCAGCTCATAGGCCGAACTGACCTGCGTGCCACCGCTCTCGCCGTGGGTGAAGAACTCCTCCTCCGTCACCTCCTTGGCCTCAGTGTGGTGACTGATGAAGACGATCTTGACGTTGCTATACTTGGTGCGCAGGAACCGCACCATCCAGAAGTAGAAGCTGCGCGCAATGTACTTCTCGAACTCGCCCATACTGTTGTGGCTCAAGATACCGTCTACGATGTAGTTGTGATGGGTCTCTACACCGAAGTCGTAGACCTGTACCGGCTCCTCGATACGGGTGACGCTGCGCACCTCTGACACCATCACTCCACGCCGCATGACGGACGAAATGTAGGCCTGGTCATCAAGCGTCGCGGTCGCGCTTGCAGAGAGCGTCCGCAATTGCTGCGCAGAGAGAGTATGCGTCGTTGGCTTGTAATAGGTGTAGAGGCGCGTGTGTCCCGCCAAGTGAGCAAATCGCTCACGCCAGTTGTCCTCCAACACGTACTTGCTGCGCATGGCATCAGTGCCAATAGCTTGTTTTGCGACAAGCGCCGCAAGTTTGGCGCTTTTCTGCGGGCAGCCAAACCCAACGTGTTCTGCGAACAGCAGTGCATCTTTGGCGTTGATCGAGAGCTTGTAATAGGTTCCGGCGCGAATCGTTCGCCCCTCACCTAACCTGCTTGCCGCTTGCTCATACTCGTAAACGCGAGCGCGAATCCCCCAGTACGACAGCAAATGCTTCACCTGCTTGATGAGCTGAAGGCTGGCTGAGAAATACATGACCGAGTGGTGCGCTATCGTCGCCTCAGCATCAAAGAGTCCGCGCAGGAAGGCTGCTCGCACCTCAGGCGCCTCACGATAGATGGACGCCTCGATATACCGATAGCGTGACCGCTTGTGGAGCATCGGATAGCTAGCTACCAGGTCCCTTGCCAGCGGCGCACGGTTGAAGTAGATGCGCTGCCTGTGATTGATTCCGCCGCGATCTCGGATGAGGCCTTGCACGCCGAACGCCCGTGCAAATACCTCCCGATATAGTTCGAGTCGCGCCCTGCTCTCATCGGTCACGATGATGGATGAGCTATTCGGACTGATGAAGATATGCCCGTCACCGAGCAGCACACCCAGCATGTAGGCTTGGTCTTCAGAGAGCGCATGATTGTTGTCAGCGACGGAACTGCCCCAGGTATTGACCAAGACGAGCTTGTCGCCTACCCGCAGATCGCCAGCCTTCTTCTCGATGATGCGATGATTCGGCTCATCGTAGACGAAGTAGCGATGCTCAGCAGTCGCGCGTAGCTGTGCGTCTTGGGCATTAATCGCCAGGGTCGCAGACGCCATCTTGGTAAACGTCTCGACGACCGTGGATGTGGTCTTTTCCAGGGTCTCCAGATTGAGACAGGCGACTTGATCGCCCTCGACGATCTCAGAGACATCTTTATAGGAGCCATCAGCCATCTCAATATGATGGCCTGCTGTGTGGCAGCCAGAAACATCCATCATGGCAATCACGACGGCGCTCGACTGGTAGCGCACGGTCGGCTCCCACGTCTTGAAGCGCAGGTCTTCGTTGCGGATGCCGCCGAAGTGCGCATCGCCCTTGGCCGCGTTGCGCTTGATGTTCTCCATGATCGTGCGCTTCTTATCCAGATTGGCCATCGGGCCGACCTTGCGGATGTCGTTGAAGCGTACGGTCTCGGTCTCCATCTCGACTTGCTTCTTCTCTTCGAGGAAGGGCAGCCCCAGGTCCTCGAAGATCAGCGCGGCCAGCTCATCGAGCGACACCTCGGCCTCGTAATAGTCGACGCCTGGCTCCTCGCCCGCCTCGCCGCGCTGGCCCTTGCCGGGGCGCGGGTCAGCGGCGATCACATCGCCCACCTGGCTGTCGCCATCGCCCTCGCCCGCGTGCTGCTGCCGCCCCGGATCGTAGCGGAAGCGATATTCCTCCAGCGAGCGGATTGGCACCTTGAAGACCTTCTTGCCATCGGAGAGGATAATGCTCTCCTCGCTGACAATATCGGCCAGGTTCTTCTTGACCGCCTCGCGAATCTTCTGCTTATGGCGCTCCTGGTCCACCGCTCCCTTGCGGTGAAGCGACCAGTCGTGCTGTGAAATCGTCGAGCCGTACATAGTCCTGCCCCTTTGTGTCGCTCGAAAGCCGGAGCCGCCTGCCGCGCCCGCCTCCCCTGGCTGGGGAAGCGGACACCCAGGCGCAAAGCCCGTCGCGCTGACCTGCCTGCTGGCCTAGCGGTTGAGCAGCGAGCCGACGTACTTCAGCAGCTCATTGGCGCAGATGGGACAGTAGCCATGATCGCTGATCAGGCGGCTAATCACCTCGTTCGACTTCTTGAGCTGCTCCGGGTCTGGCGTGCGGGCCGAGGTCGTGATCTTCACCACGTCGCGCAGGTCCGCGAAGAGTTTCTTCTCGATCGCCTCTTTCAAGCGGTCATGGCTGGTATAGGAGAACTGCTGCCCACGCCGCGCCAGCGATGAGATGCGAATCAGAATCTCCTCGCGGAAGGTCTTCTTCGCGTTCTCGGTGATGCCAATCTGCTCCTCGATGGAGCGCATCAACTGCTCGTCTGGCTCCATATCCTCATCGGTGATGGGGTCACGCACCTTGGTCTTGTTGCAGTAGGCCTCCACGTTGTCGAGGTAGTTGTTCAGCAACGTATGCGCCGACTCCTCGAAGGAGTAGACAAACGCCCGCTGCACCTCTTTGCGCGCCATGTCGTCATACTCTTTGCGCGCATCAGCGATGAAGTTCAGATAATGTTCGCGCTCTTCGCGGGTCACGCTGGTATGCTGGTCGAGGCCATCACGCAGCGCACGCAGCGCGTCAATCGGATTGATGCACGCCACGCCCTCGCGCACAAGCGCACTGGAGAGCCGGTTGATGACGTAGCGCGGCGAGATACCGTCCATCCCTTCGCGCGTCGCCTCGTCCTGCAGCTCCTTCACATCCTTCTGCTTGAACTCCTCCATGTCCTCGCCATCGTAGAGCTTCAGCTTCTTCATCAGGCTCATGCCAGCCTTTTTGGATGGCTCCAGCCGACTCAGAATGGCGAACATGCTGGCGATGCGCAGCGTGTGCGGTGCGATATGCACATTCGTGAGCGCGCTCTGGCCGAGCAGCTTCTCGTAGATGCGCACCTCGTCGCTCACTCGCAGGTTGTATGGCACCTTCACCAGGATGATACGGTCTTGCAGCGCCTCAGACTTCTTGTTGCCCACGAACGATTGATACTCATGCTCGTTCGTGTGGCTCACCACCACCTCATCTGCATAGATCATCGAGAAGCGCCCGGTCTTGATGTTCTGCTCCTGCGAGAGCGTCAGCAGAACATAGAGGAACTTCTCATCGCAGTTATGGTTGACGATGCCGTTCGCGACAAAGGTATTCGAGCCAGGGACGTTGAAGTCCCAGCAGTCAGCCTCGCCATCCTCGATGTCCACGACTTGATCGTAGAACTGTGCAGAGTTCATCAGCGCGGTCAACCCCACGGGCGCCTCAACATACCCTTCCAGCTTGCCCAGAACCTTTGTCGCCATCTCGCGCGTGGAGCAGTTCTCGCCTGTGCGCAGCGCATGGAGGTTGCGGTAGTCTTCGCCCAGTATCTGATAAGCTCCCTGACGTGGGCCATTGTAGCCCGTTCCACCAGCCGCCTGTGCGCGTGCGATGACAACCTGCTGAAGTTCGTCTGAGACCGCCTGCCAGTAGTGCGCGGTGTTGGGCAAGATGTCCGATCGTCCTATGCGCTTGCCACTGATGGAGTGCTCTATCCGATTGCGCTCGAACATGAGGCGCTTGCGGATAGGGAGGATTACCATCATATCCGCCAGGCGGTCGGCATCGGCTCCCTCAACGGCGATGTTCCAGTAGCGATTGAGTTGCTCCGACCCGCTGACACCTGCGAGGTGACTGCGCCGACGACTGATGACGCCCAAGTTGAGCAGGACGATCTGCATCTGCTCGGCAAGTCGCTGCGAGGCGGTCGTCCACGAGAGCCTGCCGCGTAGCGTCGCCGTGCCATCCCCGGCGAAGTAGCCCGCCAGGAACTCCAGCACGCTCTCGCGTGAGGACTGCAACACTGCCCACGGAATCTCTTTCTTGTAGGCGCCTGTCTTCCAACCTAGCCAGGTCATCAGATCGAGCACACCCACACTGTTGAACTGGATGACCTTGGCATAAGCACGCGGGCGAATACCAAACAGCGTCTCCGTCAGGCGGCTGAAGTCCTCTCGCAGTTCAGACTCCACGTTGGCAAAGCGGATAGTACCATCGAGGCGTGTGTCGCCCTCGCCAGTCATGTAGCCAAGCCAGCGCGCCAGTTCTGGCGACATCCGATCTGGCGTGCGAATGGCGCGCGCGCGACCATCTCGCCCAGGCGCGCAGGTGATCTGGACATCCGCGCCCCAGAGGTTCTGGCCCTTTTGCAGGGTGAGCCAGTCGCCGACCTTCAGTTCGTCATGCCGCCGCCAGACAAGTGTGCCTGCATCGTCCACTACCAGCACGCGATGTTCAGGCGTACCTTCTGAGGTATATCCCCGGCGGGTGGTAACGCGCTTGGTCGCGCTGACACCGGCATGGTACAGATGCGCTGTGTCCTCGACGCCACGCTCACTTGCGATCTGGACAATGCACTCACGCGATTCCCCTGCGGGATGGTCTTGCGCCGCGAACGAGTCCAATCGCCGAATGCCAAGCGGCGTGAAAACAAGAGAGGAGCCGCTGAGGCACTTGAGCATCTCGATGAATTCCATCATCCCACGGTTGCTGATGTTCAGCTCACCGTCGAAGCGATAGGCGCGTGGATCGCTCTCAGCGCCGTACTCGCCGATGGTTGCCAGGTCAATACTGCCTACCAATTCCGCGACATCTTGTGTTTTCGGATCGGACGGCGTGAAGGTACCGACGCCCACCCGCTGCTTCTCGCTCAGGGCGATGCGCTTGACTGGCACCTTCTCGATCTCACCCTTGAAGTCGTGCTCGATCATCCAGCGGCACTTGGGGCAGAGTTCGCCCTCGATATAGAGGCCGTACTCCTTCTCGACATCCGCGCGCATCTCATCGGGAATCAGGTGTAGTGGCTCCTCGTGCATCGGACAATCGCGGATGGCGTAGACGGCGCCTGTTTCGGTGCGCGAGGAGACCTCCAGCCCATGTTTGAGCAGGCTGACGATGGTGGACTTACCACCACCCACTGGCCCCATCAGCAGCAGGATGCGCTTGCGTACTTCGAGGCGCTGCGCGGCGGAGTGGAAGTACTCGACGATCTGCTGCAGTGGCTTCTCGATGCCGAAGATGTCTTCGCTGAAGAAGTTGTAGCGCTGCTCGCCAAGCTTATTTGTCTCGGAGCCAGCAGCCACGATCATGTTGTAGATGCGCTCGTGCGAGAGTTGTGCGACGGAGGGACGCTGGGTCGCAATCTCGAAGTATTGTGAGAAGGTCCCCTCCCACCCCAGAGATTGCTCGCGCTCGCGATACTCTTCCAGCCGTTTTACGATGTCCATTGCCTGTCCTCCTGTGTGTGTCAGGGCATGTCTGGCTCGTTGCGACTCGCATCCCCACTGCGGGTAGACGGCGGCCTGTGCGAACGCGCTCATTGCGCTGCTCGCGCTGGCAGGTCGCCAAGACTGTGTCAGCTACCCGGTGACGCGGGGCCACGCCCTGGCCCGTCGTACTCAGTCGCTGCGCCGCTCGTTTCGCTCACTGACGCCTGTGTTGGTAGACGGAGCGAGCGACGACGCAAGAAAAAGCGATCGGCACAACGTCATCGTTGTCTCGCCCTCTGGTGGCCTGCGCTGGGGGCAGGGCGCTCCCAGTGACCACCCTTCGGCTGTCCGTCATGAGCAGCCAGGCGAAGATGTGCCGAGGGTCAGGCGCCAACTGAAGAAGACGCTCCAGGCCGGTCAGGCGTGCGCTACGCGAGAGGCGCGTAGGTCGCTCATACGCGTGCGGCCAGAGGTAAGGTCATCTATCGGGCGCGTGTGGGATGTCGCCACCCCAACTCGGAAGCGCTTAGCTTGGGTAGTGCTCGCTGGACGATGAAACGGAAACGGTACGCTGAATAGTTCGGAAAAACGCTCCGGACGATTCCATTGCAAGACGCCTGCCACTTCTGGGCGACGGTCTGGGCCGACCATCATGGTCGGCTCGGCGTCTACTAGCTGGCGTGTTGGGCGGTGAGCGATCAGCCTGTGAGCGCTAGCTCAATGGACGCTAGACGCTCGCGGCATAAACGAGGCTCACGGCTGCACGGCATGACGACGTTACAGAGATGGCGCGCCTGCCACTGAATGCTCGACTGAATGCTCGACTGAATGCTCGACTGAATGCTCGACTGAATGCTCGACTGGGCGCTCTACGATTGCTGTCTGGCGTCGGCGCGAACCCACAGATGCTTCACTCAGATTGTAGAGGGAAAGTCAACGGCTCGGCTGGCGGCGTGCTGGCTGCCAGCGCATGTGAATACGAGCGGATGAAGCTCTCCCAGGAGGAGTCCCGATCTGCGCTGAATCCGCGCTGGGAACAACGGGAAAACGACTATCGCCCCGCCGCGCAGGCCGCGAGGAGGCCAGGATTCATGTCCGTCGGCCTCCTCTCTGCGCCAGCTCATCTGGCGCATGCGACTGAATCTGACAGGCGTTATAGTCAAGAACTCAGCCGTATATGGCGCTCAGGGTATCACACCTTGCCCACCCTCGGCAAGAGAGGCGCCCCACCTGCCACGCGCTCCATCCGCAGCCAGGGGTGGGGACAGTTCAAGCCAATCAATCGGCGCTCATCCTTCGCGCGGGCGTTCTGCGCGCCCACTCTGCTGTAAAGCAAGGCATGTGCCGAGACGTGGCGCTTCTCGTCTGAGCGCAGCAAAGAGCGCATCTCAAGAGCGCATCGTTTGACGATGTGAAGCCTATCTCTCCCGAACTGACCATGTCGCGCAGCGCGTTGCGCCATGGTCTACAATGCTATACTTCCCAGGGGATAACGCGACGACGGAAACTGATTGTGCAGGCAGCCTCCTTCGGCGCAAGCGCATAGGACACCTTCGCCGTACGGTCTGCATGTCCCAGGCGTGTTCATGCCCCGCTACCCATCCAGGAGATTGGAGCAATCTATGGATGATACGGATCGCACCCTGCGCGTGGCGGCGACGGTGAATGCTCCCGCCGAGTTGTGGCCGCGCATCAAAGCCTTCTCCGTGGATTATCTCTTCCTTGCGGGCTACCTCATCGCGCTGACTGGCGCGGTCGCTGGGCTGCGGCTCACGCCGCTGCGACGCATACTGGCCGTCGTATATGGAAATCCCTACTCGGCCCAACTGACCACCTCGCTCCTGTTTGATGCGCCGGTCATGCTCTACTTCGCCCGGTTCGAGGCCTCGCATTGGCAGGCGACACCGGGAAAGCGGCGAATCGGGTTGCGGGTAGTGACCAACACGGGCGCTCGCTTGAGTCTGCCCCGCGCGCTCGCCCGCATCGCCCTCAAATTCCTGCCCTGGGAGATCGCGCACACCAGCCTTTGGCACACGCCAGGCTGGCCATCGCATGCTCAACCAACTACGCGCAACTATGTGGCGTATGGATCGGTCTATGCGCTGGCCGCCGTCTACATTGTGACGCTGCTGACCAGCCACACACGACAGCCGCTCTATGACCGATTGACGCA
>JAICSR010000559.1 GCA_025936795.1 Ktedonobacterales bacterium
AAGATGCGGTCATCGGGCTTCACATCCTGGGGCAGCGCCTCATAGGTAGTGGAGACGGCGCTGGCGTCGCCGATGATGGAGCGCGTGGTGATGGTGAAGGGCTGGCCATCGCGCAGGGTGATTGCCTGATGATCGGCGAGCGCGCCAATGCGAATCTTGGGGCCTTGCAAATCCTGCAGGATGGCGATGGGATGGCCAACGCGCTCCTCGACCCGGCGCACGCGCGCGATGGTCGCGGCATGCTCATCATGCGTGCCGTGCGAGAAGTTGATGCGGGCGACATCCATCCCGGCGCGCGCCAGCGCCTCGATGGTCTCTTCGCTCCAACTGGCTGGGCCGAGGGTGCAGACGATGCGCGTGCGGCGAAATGCTGTCGTGGCCCCTCCCTCAGCGGAGGTCGCGGTGGCGTAGTGATCCATGCGAGTTGTCTCTCCCTCGTGAGCGCGCCATCAGCCAGCCGCCTGAGCGCGACGGCTCAGACGATACGGTGGCTGCGCTATGGCTGCTGCTCCGCAAGGCTCGCGGTGAACGCGCGCCAGGCGTCTGTCACTTGCTGGCGCAGGTTCTCGAGCGAGCCGTCGTTGTGGATGACGGCGGTAGCCAGCGGCAGCTTCGCGGCGATGGGAGGCTGAGCGGCGAGACGGGCGTGGGCTTCCTCGGCGCTGAGGCCACGCTGCTCAATCAGACGTTGCAGTTGAATCTCTGGCGGGCAGGTGACAATCCAGAGGCCATGGCAGAACGGCGCGTAGCCCGATTCGACCAGCTTGATGGCGTCGAGCGCGCCAGTGGCGTCGGGCGGCAGCGCGCGCACTTTGGCAAGCAGCGCCTCACGCACGGCAGGATGGACGATGGCCTCTAACTGGCGCAGGCGCTCCGGATTCTCGAAGACGATAGCGCCCAGCGCGCGCCGATCGACGCCGCCTGCGCTATCGAGCATGCCCGGCCCGAAGGCCTCGGCCAGCGCGTGCGGCAGCGCCTGCCCCGGCAGGTAGAGTTCGTGGACAACGTTGTCGGCATCTATATATGCTGAGAGGCCCAGCTCCAGTAGCATCAAGCCCACGGTGGTCTTGCCGCTGGCGATATTGCCCGTCAGCCCCAGAATATACGGCATGGCCCATCCACCTCCTGAGTGGCGGCATTGGTGATTTTGGCGCCACTGGTAGCGCACGAATAGCGCACGAATAGCGGCGGTTAGCTCGCCAGCTCCTGCCATTCCAGATAGAGCGCTTCGAGTTGGGCCTGTTCGCGCTCATACTCAGCGCCCAACTCAGCGACGCGCGCGACATCAGCGGCGGCGCTGGCGTTCGCCAGCTCGCCCTCCAGCGCCGCCAGACGCGCCTCGCGCGCGGCGATCTCGCGCTCCACCTGCTCCACCGAGCGCACGGCTGGCTCTACGCCACGCTTGCCGCCTTTGTCACGCTTGCCCCCGCGCGCTGCCCCGCCACGGCTGGCGTCGTGATGGACGACAGGTTGCAGCGCCTGAGCGGCCTGATTGGCTTGCGCGGCCTCGCGGGCTTGCGCCTGCTGGGCGGCAGCGGCAAGCTGTGCGCGGCGGGCGTGGTAGCGGCTGTAGTTGCCCTCATAGATGACCACAGCGCCGTCTTCCATCGCCCAGATGGCGTCCGCCAGCGCGTCTACGAAGTAGCGGTCGTGCGAGACGAAGATCAGCGTGCCGTCGTAGTCGCGCAGGATGCCTTCGAGCGCCTCACGCGCGGGCAGGTCGAGGTGGTTGGTCGGCTCATCGAGCACGAGCGTGTTGGCGCCTTGCAAGGTCAGCTTGGCCAGCGCCACGCGGCTGCGCTCGCCGCCGCTGAGCTGCCCGACCAGCTTGAAGACATCATCGCCCGTGAAGAGGAAGCGGCCCAGATAGCTGCGCGCCCCCTCCTCACTCAGATGGCTCACGTTGCGAATCTCGTCGAGCAGCGTGGCGTTCAGGTTGAGATTTTCGTGGGTCTGGGCATAGTAGCCGACCTGCACGTTGCGCCCCAGCGTGATGCGCCCCTCCAGCGGCTGTAGCTGCCCGACGATGACGCGCAGGAGGGTCGTCT
>JAICSR010000104.1 GCA_025936795.1 Ktedonobacterales bacterium
GCGTTGGCTGCGCGCAATCGCTGCCCGCTCCTGCGCGTCCTCCAGCGCTTTGTCCAGCGCGCCAGTGGGATCGCCCTGCGCATCGTCGCTTCCTGGCATAGCTCCCTCATTCACGTCTGGTAGACGCCACGCCCCACTGCGACGTGGCTATCAGGAACTACGCCACAAAGCCGCTCGCCACTCACTAAATGCTACCAGATGCCACTAACATACGCTGGCGTCGCTTGCACGACAGGCGCAAGGTCCTGTTTCGCGCGGCGCGGCGAAACGTCATGGTACGATACCACTGCTCGCCCGCCGTGGTCATCGCCTCAGGTGGTTCCAGGCAGTCTCACGATCTCACGCTCGCAGGTAAGGATCAGTTGTGACATCCGCATCTTCGTCGTCATCACAGCTCGGCCAGCGCACAGTCTACGCGGGCGCCTTGCTGATGGCTGCCGTGATGGCGGCGCTGGCGGCGTTGCTGGTCATCGTGCTCCTGACTGGGCCAGCGCTCACGGGCGCGCTCAGCGACCTTACACAGGGACCAGAGCAGGCGCTGGCCCACGCCCAACTGCTGAGCGAGCTGCTCGCCGGGCCAGCGCTCTGCGCCGCGTTGGCGGCGTTGGGTATGTGGCGCCTGATCTGGGTCGTGCGGGTAACGCGCTACATGCGCTTCCTGCGCGCCTACTGCCAGGACCGCCTGCGCCGCGATGCGCCCCTCCTCTCGATGGGACTCCAGCCGACGGGCGCCCTG
The DNA here is from genome assembly GCA_025936795.1 of Ktedonobacterales bacterium. Lineage (GTDB taxonomy): Bacteria > Chloroflexota > Ktedonobacteria > Ktedonobacterales > JADMIN01 > JAKAIY01. The sequence goes on from JAICSR010000104.1 coordinate 737, forward strand.
CTCGACGCGGACACTGACGCCGACGACGCGCAGGCGCCACGCCCGATTGCCGAACTGCTCGCCGCGCATCCGCAGGCGCTGCTGCTCGGCGCAGTGGGCGCAGGCAAGACGACTGCCCTGCTGACCTTCGCGCAGTCGCTCAGTGGACGTTCGGTCATGGCGCGCGCGCTGCTCGGTGTCCGGAGCGAATCGTTGCCAGCGCTGGTCTCGCTCCCTGGTCTGGCGCGCTGGCTGGGCGACGGGCCACCCGATCCAACCCGCTACGTCGCCGAATTGCTCGCACGCCTGGGAACAAATGGGCTGGGCGCGCGCGCCGAGAGACTGCTGCAGGTAGGGCGCATCACACTGCTCTGTGACGACTACGACAAGCTCGACGACGATGAGCGCGATGTCATCAATCAGGCGCTCCAACGCTTGCGCGAGCCGCCCTACAGCGCATGCCGCGTCGTCGTCGCCTGTGAGAGCGCCGCCTATGCCAGCGTCGTAGATGACCTCGGACCGCTGGCCCAGTTCAGCGCCATCGAAGTCGCGCCCATCCCCATCGCCGAGCTGACGCGCGGACTGCGAAAGCGCCAGGGCAGGCGCCAACGCGCGCGGGAACAGCGCGGCGCGGCGGTGGGGCCGCTCGTCGGCGACATGCGTGATCGTCCGCTCGGCGTTTCGCTGCCCACAGCGGCAGTCGCGACGGCGCTCACTGAGACGCTGGCCGCTGGCGAGCGCGTCGCTTGGGGCCGCGCCACGCTGATGCGCGCCTACCTCCAGCTTGCCAGCGCCACCGCCGCCGTGCGCGACCTGGAATCCGCCGTCAGCCAGGACACAGTGGATGAGAGCCAGCAACCGGCGCTGGTGTGGGCTGCGCTCGCCGCCTCACTGCAGGAGGCGCGCAGCGGCTATATCCCGCTCGATCCCACGCGCACCGCTGGCGAATGCGCGCTGGAGTGGCTCATCACCTACCCACCACCCGGCCCAACGGACTTCGCACTCAGTGTGGCGCCTGAGCTACCGCTTCGGCGCATCGAGCGCGACATCCAGGTAGGCCTGCGCACAGGCATGCTGCGGCGCAGCCTCGATGGCCTGACGCTCAGTTTCGCCCACCGGCTGGCGCAGGTGAGCGCTGCGGCCTGGTGGCTCGATTTGCGCGATGATGGCCTCGGTCGGCTGAATAGTCACCTGCTCCGCACACACTGGGTTGCGCCGGTGGCCTTCTGGGCGGGCGCACAGGACAACCCCTATGACCTGGCCCAGCGCGTCTTCCGCTTCGCCAATTCACCCGACAGCATCGCGCCGCGCGCTGGCATGGCCGATAGCCTCGATGTCTACCCACAGGCGCTCGCGCTTGCCCTCGTCGCCGTGCTCGAAGGGACAGCGCCACAGCTCGCGCACATGATCTCCCGACAGGAGACGCAGGGGCACAGTTTCATCCAGGCGCAGCAGGGTCTGCGCGATCTGCTCGACGCGGCGGTCATCTACGGAGCCGACGCCACACGTCGGCGGCGGCTCAGTCGCGCGCTGGGACGCAGCCAGCAGGAGGTAGGACGCGAGTTCGTCCTCTACCTTGGCATCCTGGCGCGCGAGGCGAACCTCGACCGCCTGCTGCGCGCGCAGTTGACCATCACCCTCGGCCTGACTGCGACCCCAGAGGCGATCAGCGAACTGATGACGCTGCTCACACAGGCCGACCCCACGATGCGCCAGGCGGTCGATCAGGCGCTCATCTATGCCGATGCCCAGGCCATCCCGGCGCTGCAAGCGGAGGCGCGCGGCGCCAATCCGCAGATGCGTCGCCGCGCAGAGGAGGCGCTGCGCCTGCTCACGGGCATCGCGTCGGCCGCTGGCTCGGCGGGCGAAGCGGCGGGTGGGGCCGCGCTGGCCGCCTTGAATAGCCCTGATGCGGCGCAACGGCGGGTAGCCGTCACCACGCTGAGCGCGATTGGCGCGTCTGAAGCGCTCAATGACCTGATCGCCCGGCTCGACGATGTCAACGGCGAGGTGCGGCTGGCGGCAGCGGCGGCGCTCGGACAACTTGGGGGCAAGCGCGCGCTGCTCGCTCTCCGCAAACGCGCGACCAGCCCCGACACACTGCTACGGCTGGCGGTAGCGCAGGCGCTCGGCATGGACCCCGCAGCCGCCTCGGCGCCTGCGCTGATTCGCCTGCTCAAAGACCGCGACGCCCGCGTGCGCGCCGCCGCCGCCACGTCGCTGGGCGCCATCGCCGATAAGCGCGCCGCTGGCCCGCTACGTGAAGCCTCGGAAGATGCTGACCCGTGGGTGCGCCATGCCGCGCAGACCGCTGTGCGTCGCTACACACACGCCTGAGCGAGCGCAGAACTGCAATGGCTACCAGACATGGCGCACATGCTACAGGTAGCGGCCCTGATAGACCTCTGGCGTCGCGCCAGAGCCGCCTTCCATGCAGTCGAGCCAGCCGTGGTCTGGGTCCACCGAGACGCCACGGCGCTCACCCTCAGCGATGGTGATGTAGGGCAACGCATGCCCCTGCATCGCCTGGCGCGCGTTGACCCGCACGAAGTTCGCTTCGGCCTGCTCACGGAGCGCGCGGAAGCCCGCCGCGACATCGCGCAGCGCCTCGCCCTCTTGCAGCGCCGCCTGCAAATGCTCCATCCACAGCGCCACGCGCATCTCCGCCGCGACGCGCGGGTCGGCGAGGCTGATATTCATCTCAGCGTCACCGCCGAATCCACGACTATTCAGATTCGCCGAGCCGACGGTCAGCCACTGGTCGTCCACGATCCCAACCTTGGCATGCACATACACGGGCCGATAGAACATGCCGCCTGGCGCCTCCTCATCCAGCGCATCGGCGCCCAGTGTCAGCGTCAGCAGCCGCTCCGCCGCGTCGGCGTCAGCCGCGCGCTCACGCAGCCGCTCGATGCCGTCGTCGGTGAAACGACGCCCGCAATTAGGATGATCTGGCAGGAGAATGCCCACAGCGACCCCGCGATTGAGCGCGTCGCCCAGCGCATCGAGAAACGCCTCCAACTCTGCGCTTCTGCCGCCCCACAGCAGTGTGTCTATGCCACGATAGACCTCTGGCCAGAGATACTGCGTCTCCAGATAGATGAATCGCTGGGCGGCGTTGACTGCGCGCATATAGGCGTCGCGTATCGTGAAGACGCCGTCGGGCGCGAAGGCATAGGTATTCTTCGGAATCGTGCGGATGATCTGCGCCGCCGCGCCGCCAGCGACCGGAGCAGGTGGCTCGGTTGGCAAGTCGCTCGGCCAGTGCGAACCGTCGTGCCGCGCGGCGACCTCTAGCCAGCGCTGCGTGATGTTGCGCTGCACATCGGCGACCACTGGCCCCTCGATGCGCATGTGCGCGTCGTGCCACGGGTGCATCGAGGCGGTATGCGCCGAGCCGCGCTCGGTAGACTCCGCCGGATGGTAGCGCGTATCCCAGCGGTCGTAATCGCCATCGGCCTGAAGGGTCAGATCAATGCCGCCGACAAACGCCATGCGACCATCCACGACCGCGCACTTCTGGTGCAGCGCCTCGGTCAGATGCGTCAGCTTCGTAGCGCTGTTATCGAGCAGGCAATCCACCCCGACCTCCGCCAGCAACTTCTGCTGCTCCGTCGGATTGTTGGTCAGGTGTATCCCAAGATTGGGCGGCTCCCAGAGCAGGACGCCAACCTTGACCCCGCGTTGCGCAGCGAATCCCAGCACGTCGCGCACCTGTAGACGACCGGCATTCCAGAGCGCAATCGCCTCCTCCGACAGCCCCTCCTTGCGCAGCCCGGCGATCAGCTCATTCTGCTCAGGGCTGCCGTCATCGCCGACATGGGCGTCCTCGCCGCGCACCATCTCCAGATCCGCACGGATGTCCCACGCCGCCAGCAGGATGAAGCGCTGCGCGCTGAGGAACGCGCGGCACAGCGCCAGCATCGTCGCGCGCCCATCAATCAGCGGCTGCCCCACGACGCCCTGCCGCACAGGAAAATCGCCCTCGGCCCACCACGGTCCCGTAGCGCTGGCGGCTTTTGCGGCCTTTGTGGCCCTCCCGGCTTTCGTAGCGCGCGCAGGCGCTGGTGTCGTCATCGCACTCGCTCCTCCCGGCTCACAGCGCTTGCACGTCGTCAGTCTCGCTGCGGAGCGCGAGCGCGTCGAGATGGCCAGTATCGTTGGCGCGCAAGATGACAACGCCGGTCGGGCGATAGTCGAACTCGAAGAGGCTTGTATTGCCGCGCGAGAACTGCCAGCGACGCTCGTAGCTCAGGCCTAGCGCGTGCAGCAGCAAGACACTCACCACTCCACCATGCGTCACCCACAGCACATTGCCCTCTGGATAGCGCGCTCGCCAGCGCGCCAGCGCGCCGAGGACACGTGCGCCGAACCGCGCCCACGACTCGCCCTTTGGAGGCGCCACTTCGCCCAGTGGGTCACTCTCGACACGCTCAAAGAGGTCTGGCGAGTCGCGTATCACGTCCCTGACGCCTTGACCCTCCCATGCGCCCATGAAGATTTCCCGCAGATCGGCGTCTGGAATGACCGTCTGGCCGCTGCGTCGCGCGATCCGCTCCGCCGTTTCACGAGCGCGCGCCAGATCAGAAGCGACGATGGCGTCAAAGCGCATCGGGGCCAGGCGAGCGGCCAGCGCGTCGGCCTGCCGCTCACCCAGCGGGCTAAGTGGAGCGTCAATCTGCCCGGTGAAGCGAAACTCGCTATTATGCTGGGTCAAGCCGTGGCGAGCCACTAGCAGCCGCATGCGGCGCCGCCTTTGACGCGCGCGACTCGCGCGAATCGCGCGAGCGGCGCACGATGACGAGTGTGGCTCACCGGCTGCGTCCCTTCTTCTTCGTGCTCGGCGTCGCCGCCATCTGCTTGTGGTAGTCGGTCGCCTGCTCAAATGCGTCGGCGATGCGCAGCAGCATCGGCTCGCCCAGCGCGGGGCCGAGCAGTTGCACGCCGACAGGCAGCCCGTCGCTAAAGCCACCGGGCATCGAAAGCCCACAGATGCCCGACAGATTGGCGGGAATCGTGAAGACATCGTTGAGATACATCGCATAGGGATCGGCGATCTTCTCGCCGATCTTGAACGCGACACTGGGGCTGGTTGGGCTGATGAGCGCGTCAAACCGCTCGAAGGCGCTGTCGAAGTCGCGCTTGATGAGCGTGCGCACCTTCTCCGCCTTGAGGTAATACGCATCATAGTAGCCCGACGAGAGTGCGTAGGCGCCCAGCATGATGCGCCGCTTGACCTCCGACCCGAAGCCCGCGCCGCGCGTCTCGGACATATAGTCAATCAGGCTGCCAGCGGGCTGCTTCGAGGAGAAACCATACTTCACGCCGTCGTAGCGCGCCAGATTCGCGCTGCACTCCGCCGGCGCGATGATGTAATACGCCGCCACTCCGTAGCGCGTGTGCGGCAGCGAACATTCGCCGACCTCCGCGCCCAGCGACTTCAGCGTCTCAATCGCCTGCTCGACCACCGCGCGCACGCCCGGCTCCGTTCCCTCCACGAAATACTCACTGGGAACGCCGATACGCAGCCCCTTTACGTCGCCCGTCAACGCCTCCGCATAGTTAGGGACGGGCGCGTTGATCGAGGTGGAATCGAGCCGATCATAGCCTGCGATGGCCTGCATCATCAGCGCCATGTCGCGCGCTGAGCGGGTAAATGGCCCAATCTGGTCGAGCGAGGAGGCAAAGGCGATCAACCCGAAGCGCGAGACACGCCCATAGGTCGGCTTCAGCGCGACGGTGTTGGTCAGCGCGCCGGGCTGCCGCACCGACCCGCCCGTATCTGAGCCGAGCGCCGCCATCGCCTCGCCCGCCGCCACCGCCGACGCCGAGCCACCGCTGCTGCCGCCGGGCGTCCGCTCCAGGTCCCAGGGGTTGCGCGTGGGGAAAAAGGCCGAGTTCTCGGTGGAGGACCCCATCGCGAATTCGTCCATGTTCGTCTTGCCAAGCATGATGGCGCGCGCGTCATGCAAGCGATTCATCACCGTCGCGTCGAACGGCGGCGTATAGTGCTCCAGCATGCGCGATGAGCAGGTCGTGCGCACGCCCTTCGTGCTGATGACATCTTTGATTGCGATAGGGATGCCGGCGAGCGGGCCAAGCTCGGCGCCTTCGCTGCGCAGCCGGTCCACCTGCTCGGCCTCGCGGGTCGCCTCGGCCTCGGTGACGGTGACGAACGCTCGCACGTTGCCCTCGACCTGCTCGATCCGGTCGAGATGGGCGCGCGTCAATTCCACCGCGCTGATCTCCCGACGCCGCAACAGCTCAGACGCCTCGCTTATGGTAAGTTGCCAGAGTTCAGCCACTTGAACCTACTCCTCGCCGCGCACTCAGACTTCGACCGGCCACCGCTCACACGACTCAGGCCAGCGCCGAGACGACAGACGCACTGTCAGCCAGATGTGTCCTGCTCCCGCGCCGCTACTCCTCGTCCATCACGGCGCGCACGCGAAAGTAGCCATCCTCACGCGCCGGAGCGTTCGCCAGCAGCGTGTCTGGCGCGCAGGATGGGCGCGACGTGTCGACGGCCATCACATTAGTCATCGGTAAGATGTTCGCCGAGGCCGCGACCTGGCTCGTGTCGGCCTCGCTGATGACATTGATGTGCTCCAGAATCGCCGATAGCTGCTCACGTAGATGCTCGCGCTCGTCCTCGCTCAGCGCCAGCCGCGCCAGCCGCGCCACATGCTCCACTGTCTCTCGATCAATGCTCATCGCGCTCGTCTCTTCTTCCTGTTCATCAGGAGCTATCGAACGGAGAACCGACTAAACTCTCCCGTGGGATCGCTCCACTCGGCGCGCGCCTCGCTCACACGCGCGGTGATTGGCCCCTGGCGCAACAGCGCGAGCAAGTGCTCCAGCAGATCGCGCGGACCCTCAGCGACCACCAGCACCGCGCCGTCGGGCAGATTCTGCACGTAGCCATGCAGCCCCAACCCCTGCGCGCGATGGCGCGCATAGACGCGATAGCCTACGCCCTGCACCTCGCCCGCTACCCGCGCCGTCATGCGACGCACCTGGGAACCCGCTTCGCTCGTCATGTCTCGCTCTGCGCTCTATCACTTCAGGTCAAACCTGCGCATGGCGTCAGCGCACGATTCCATCATGAGTCCATCAGGCATGATAGCCCGCGCGGCGCACGGTTCGCAAGGCGGCGGCAAGCGATGCGCGCGGATCATGACTGCTCTGGCGTCTCGGCTGGCGTCTCGACAAACGACTGATCGGGCGCAGGGGCTGGCGCCGCGAGCGCGGCGCGTAGCTGGCGATAGGTGTTCTCGATGAAGTCGGGCATCACCTTGACGTCGGCCAGCACGGGCATGAAGTTGGTATCGCCACCCCAGCGCGGCACGACATGCATGTGAACATGATCGGCGATGCCTGCGCCCGCCACACCGCCCTGATTGATGCCAATATTGAAGCCCTGCGCGCCGAGCGCCTGCTGGCCAGCCCGCACGCATTGTTGCGCGACGGCCATCATCTCCGTCAGCGTCGTAGCGTCCAGTTCGAGGATCGTCGGCTGATGCGCATAGGGGGCAATCATCAGGTGGCCATTGTTATAGGGGAAGATATTCATCAGGGCAAAGCAGCGCTCACCGCGAATCAGTATGAAGTTGGTCTCATCCGCTGTGGAGACGGCCTTCTCGCAGAAGATGCAGCCCGGCGTCGCAGGCTCAGCGCCAATATAGGTCATGCGCCAGGGCGCCCAGAGTTGTCGCATAAACAGGCAATCCTCTCGAATTGGTGGGCGTTAGAAGAGCTTGAACTACGGAAATACGAAGAACTTGAACTGCGGGAATACCAGGAAGCCGATCAGGAAGAACGCCGTGAACAGCACGACGCCAATCAGCGCCCATGCCCACGGTTGCATCACATGGCTGGCAGTTCCACCCGCCACCGACTCCATCGGCCACGCCGGGTTCGCGTCTGGCGCTCCGTCGAACGGCCGCATGCGTTCGCCTCTGGCTGCGCGGCGCGGATCATACGACGGGTAGGGACGCGGAGGATACTGAGGGTGCTGCGCGAACTGGCCTGCAGCCGCATATAACCCATCATCCGCCGGGCGCGTCGCACTGGTATCGAGCGCCATCGGGTCTGTCATCCCTGAATAGGTTGCAGCTTCAGGGAACTGCCCGTCGTAGCGCCCATGCCGCCCTGTCGCTACCTCAACCCCACGCGCCTCGCGTTCCGCCCGCGCCTCGCGATACGCGCCTACCGCGAGCGGCAGCGTGTCGCGCTGGGGATTCGCCGCGCGAGTCAGCGCCTCATCCTGCGCTTCGAGCGCCAATGCCAGTTCCTCAGATGTCGTGATGCGCTGCGGATGGGTGATATCCAGCGCGCGCGCCAGCAGCGTCTGTATCTCGGCGCTCACGTCAGCCCCATATGCGCGTCGCTCCACCGCTCCCATCGCCTCGCCCGCGTCAGCCACGCGTGTGATGAGCAGCCAGAGGGCCGCCGCGACTGACCAGACATCGCGCTGGCGCGCATCGTCGCGCAGCGCCGCCAGCGTCTCCTCCGCCGAGCGCGTCACATCTGACAACGCCAGCGACGACGCGGTGGCGCTGAAGTAGTCCCAGTCGGGCGGCATTTGTACGTTGTTGATGTGCGCCACGGCGCCACGGTCAATCACGATGGCGGCGGGCGTAAGGTCGCCGTGCGCCAGGTCGTGCTGGTGGGCGTAGGCGACCGCGTGCGCCAGTTGCAGCGCCAACGCGACGCCGCGCCGCACTGGCGCGCCATCCGACACATACGCGCTCAGTGGGCGGCCATCAACGAACTCATGCACGAGAAACAGGCGCTCATCCTGCTCGATGAGATCGTAGACGGCCAGAAACGCGGGATAGGAGAGGCCTGCGGTAGCGTTTAGCGCCTCGCGGTAGACCGCAGCCTGCTCCTGCGCCGCCACTTTCACAGCGACCATGCGCTTGAGCTCGCGATCATGCGCGTCATAGACGACGCAGAACGCGCCCGCCGCACGACGTGCGCCGAGTTGGTAGCGGCCCACAAGTTCCAGGCCACTCAGGGTATCGAGGCGTGCATCGCTCACAGTCACAGGAGTCGCCCCAGCGCCTTCCACAGAGCGAGGCGTCTTCCCTCGCGTCCCTTGCGCGCCGATCTGACGCGCCTTTGCCCATTATGCCACGCATGCGGCGTCAGCGGGAATAGCGTCCTCAGCCCGGCGCCACTTGCCACGCCGCCTGCGACCAGATAGCCCCCAGCAACGCGGCGGTTGGCTCCAGGGCCGCAGCGGCAATCAATGGCGCCGCCGTGACGCCCACCAGCCGCGCCGCGACTCGCTCACGCAGCCAGACAATGACAATCTCATCCGCCTGCGCAAGAGGCCCGCCAATCAGGATGATCGCTGGATCAAGCGTCACAACTAGATTCGCCAGCGCGCCCGCCAGCGCGTCGAGCGCGTCGTCCACCAGCTTGCGCAGCAGGGGCGCCCCATCACGCGCCAGAGCGATCAACTGGGGCGCCGTGAGCGCCTCCGCGCGCTGTCGTGTCACCCGATGAATCGCCGCCAGCGTCTCCTCGTCGTCTGCCGCCACGCCAATCGCCTGCCGCACTAGCGATTGCGCCGAGACCAGCGGCTCCAGGTGTCCCCGCGCGCCACAGACACAGCGCGGGCCATCCAGCCCAGTCTGCCAGTGTCCCAGACGACCCGCATCGAAGCGCGCCCCCAGCACTGGCTCGCCTGCGATGACGAGCGCGCTGGCCACGGACCTACCGAGATGGACATAGAGCAGTGGGGAGCGCCCCGCCGCCCCGCCCACTAGCGCCTCAGCCCGCGCAGCCGCGTTCACGCCCGTCATCAGGTGCGCTGGGACGCCCAGTCGCGCTGCGAGCCGCTCCGTGAAAGGAAAGTCTGCCCATCCGGAGCCATAGCGCGCATCGGCAATCTCGCCGCGCGCTGGGTCCACTCTGGCCCAGCATGCGACCCCGATGCCCGGCGCCGTCGGCGCGCCCAGCGCCTCCACCAGCGCGGCCACCTGCTCGATCACCGCAGTGGGCGTGGGTGGCCGCTCGAAGCGAAACCGCCGCATGCGCCCCATCTGGCCACGCCGTTCACCCGGCGCAGCGACCACCAGCCGCGTCGCCAGATCGGCCAGCTCGACGCCGATCAGGCCCGCGTCCGAGCTGCGCCTTGCCGTCTGCGCCTCGCCCTGCCCGTCCATCCGCCTGCCTCCCGCGCGCCGCACGTCCAGCAGTTGACTGTCGCCGTAGCCAGTGGCTACACTGCGCCTGAGGCCAGTCGCGGCGCGCAACCAGAGCATAACACGCTCGACGGGAGGCACAGCAACCAGATGACCAGGCAGCCTGCGCCGCCAGAGCAACCGGATGCCCCACTGCCCGACGACCTGATCCAGCAGCTTCTGGCGCACGGCGTGAGTGCGTTAGCTGAGGCAGAGCTGCGGCGTCAACTTGAACAGCACGTGCCCAGCTACACGCTTTTTCGCCTCAACCCCATCGCCACGCGCAAGTGGAAGGCGCGCTACCGCATCATGCTCGCCGCCAACTACCTCGATTGCCAGAGTGTCGCGGAGGCCTACGCCCGGGCGTTGCTCACCTCACTCGACGAGCAGGGTCA
>JAICSR010000297.1 GCA_025936795.1 Ktedonobacterales bacterium
AGCGATAGAGGAGACGGCGATGATTACCGCACTGATCCTGATGAATGTCGAGCGTAGCTCCATCAATGAGACGGCGCAGGCGTTGCTGGGCATCGCTGGCGTGGCGGAGGTCTACTCCGTGACGGGCGAGTGGGACCTCGTGACCGTGCTGCGCCTGCCCGCCTACGAAGACCTGGCTACTGTCGTCACCGAGAAGATGGTCTCCGTCACAGGCATCCGCCGCACACAGACGATGATGGCATTCAAGGCCTACTCGCGCGAGGACCTCGAACAGGCGTGGGATTTGGGCGTGCAATAGCCGCAGCCTGCGCTGTAGCGCGCGGCTCAATGCCCCGTCATCAGATAGCCTGCGCCGCGAATCAGCATCTCGATGGCGATGGCCACCAGGATCGGCACGAATATCTTGCGAATGGTCGTGTTGCTGAAGCGCGCCAACGTCTTCGCGCCGCTCGTCGCCCCGATCAGCACGCCGAGCGCCACAGGCGCCGCATAGAGCGGGTTCATGTCGCCGCGCTGGAAGTAGATGCCCGCGCTGGCCGCCGCCGTCACGCCGATCATGAAGTTGCTGGTCGTCGTCGAGACTTTCATCGGCAGGCGCATCGCTGTATCCATCGCCAGCACCTTGAAGGTGCCGCTGCCGATGCCGAGCAGTCCGGAGAGGATGCCGGCAATCGTCATCATGCCAAAGCCCGTTGGCACATGCGCCACCTGATACTCAATCGTGCGGCCAAGCTTATCGTCGTGATAGCTCGACGCCAGCGCCAGCCGCTCGGCCCAGCGGTCGTTGCGCACGCCGTGGGGAATCTCCTCGCCGATCTTGATGAGCAGCGGAATGGCCGAGACGAGCAACACCACGCCGAAAATGACGAAGAGCAGTCCCGGCGCGAGGATAATGGCCAGGAAGGCGCCAAGGATCGCGCCGATGGTGGTCGCGATCTCCAGGAACATGCCAACACGCAGGTTGGTGATGTGGTCGCGCACATAGGCGGCGGCGGCCCCGCTGGAGGTGGCGATCACGGAGATGATCGAGACACCCACGGCGATCTCCGGGTAGACGCCGAACGCAATGGTCAGCAGCGGCACAACCAGCACGCCGCCGCCCAGGCCGACTAGCGAGCCGACGACGCCCGCGACGACGCTGCCCAGCATGACCAGCAGAAAGACGCCCAGCGACGGCGGCGCCTGCGGGGTGATCGTGCCCTTGCCGAAGATATCGCCCAGCACGAGGATGCTGGCGAGCAGCAGCGCCAGCACCAGCGTAGTGATGCCGACATAGAGCCAGTCGTGTTCAAGCGCAAACGCGCCGATGGAGACGGCGACCCGCAGCACGGGCGTCGCCAGCAGAATCAGCAGGCCCAGCGTGATGATAGCCTCGGCGCTGCCCGAAACCACGCCAGGGATGACCTCGCCCAGCCGGTCGGGGTAGGTGAGCGTGTGCGTCGCCGCAGGCTGTGGATGGAGGAAGTAGAGCACGACGCCCACCAGGATGACGGCGGCGCTCAACAGCACGCCGCCACGCAGCACGTTGCTAATCAACACCTCCGCCTGGCGCACGAGCGTCATCTGGCGTTGGTGGTCCGCGTCGCTCTGCTCGGACGACACACTCGTCATGCTCATGGATGGACTGCCTCGTTCTGCTACTCGTGGCGCCGCGCTACGCCGCACGACGGTGTGCGGCGATAGGCGCAGGCGCCGACTCTCTGTCTAGCGTATCACGCCGAGACGGGTGTTGACCGCTGATGGGTGGTAGCGAGTGTGCGCATCTGAAGCCATCTGGGGATATGATGAAGCGCCGATGGCGCCAGGCGCTCGCTTGCCCAGCGCTACGATCAATGCGACAGATGTGGAGGAGTTGACGACCGATGGCTGACACCCGCTATACCGAGGCGAACCGCTCAACCTGGAATCTCTGGCTGACGCGCGACACCGGCTCGGACCATTTCAAGGATGTGGAGCGATTCCGCGCGGCGGGGTCGAGCCTGCGCCCTATCGAACTTGCCGAGGTGGGCGAGGATGGCGTCGCAAGCAAATCGCTGCTGCATCTCCAGTGCAACCTCGGCAGCGAGACGCTCTCGTGGGCGCGGCTGGGCGCGCAGGTGACGGGAGTAGACATCGCGGACGAGGCGATCACCTTCGCGCGCACGCTGGCGGTGGAGAGCGGCCTGAGCGAGCGGGCGCGCTTCATCCGCTCGGACCTCTACGCGCTACCGGAGACGCTGGATGAAACCTTCGATCTCGTCTTCGCCTCGTATGGCGCGCTCTGCTGGGCGCCTGATCTGGACGGCTGGGCGCAGGTGGCCGCGCGCTACGTGGCTCCCGGCGGCGCGCTGCTGCTGATTGACCTGCATCCGCTGGGCATGGCGCTCGACATTGACCGCGACGACCCAAGCGGACGCCGATTGCGCATTGATCGACCCTACTTCCATACACGCGAGCCACAGACCGAGCAGACGCCCGGCGAGCCTGCGGTCTATGCCTGGGGCTACGGGCTGGGCGAGGTGGTCACGGCGCTCGCTGCGACAGGCCTGCGCATCGAATCGCTGCGCGAGTATCCCTACGCGCACTGGCGGCAGTGCCCGCAACTCGTGGAGACCGGCGACGGCTACTGGCGCTGGCCTGACCCGGCGAACCAGCTCTCGCTGCTCTTCTCGCTGCGCGCTACCCGTCCAGCATAGCGCAGGACTGCGGCTGAGAGCGGCGGGTAGCCGCTCCGGCGCCCACTGCGCGGCAGGCGGGGCCGACCAGGCAGGCATGCGAGGAGCAGGTGGCGCCGGTCACCCCTCCATCTACTCCTCACCGTCGCGCTGCGCAGGCCATGCGAGCTTCCGCTTCAAGTCATTGCACTGCGAGAAGGGAATCAACTTGTCGTGCTGCAAGCGCCCCACCACAATCCCGGGCGCCACGCCTACCTCATTGGCAAAAGCGATGATGTCCGCTGCCTGAAAGTGTCCGCTACGGACGAAGCTCCGCCAGCCCGGCGCTGCGATGAGCAGATCACGCGCGAAAGTGTTGGCCTCCTCCTCCTCCGCTGTAGCAGCTCGCTCTTCTTGCTCCAGGAACACCTCCTTCTTGCGATGCAGCAGGATATGTCCGGCCTCATGGAAGAAGGTGAACCAGAGGTGGTCATCCGTTTTGTAGCGGAAGCTCAGCTGGATCACCGCCTTCGTCGGTGTCAGCCAGCGTGTCGCGCCACAGATGCCCGTGCGCGGCAAGTCTTGCACGAAGACCACCGCCACGCCTGCCTCAGCGCAAAGCCGGATGACCTCTGGCTCAAATCCCTCCGGCGGCTCATTCGTGAGCGCGCGAATCTTGCGTAGCGCCTCGCGGAAGCGCCGCTCGTCATAGGGCGCGCAGTCAATCTCCGCCGCCTCGATCTCCCCTTGCCGCAACCATGCCGCTGTGCCCCCCATATCGCTGGTGGAAACACCCGTCTTGCGGAAGGCTACGACCTCCTGCTCGAAGATGACCCGATACGCCTCCGGCGAGGCTACACCGAAAAACGTCAATAGCTCCAAAACCTGCGAAGACTTATCATCGCGTCGCCGCACCCAGCCGCGCGCGATCATCTGCTTGACGGGTAGCTCGCGTAGCCAGCTTACCCAGCCCTTGAGGCGCTGCTCATCTGCCAGTCGCGCCAACGCCTCGCGGTACTGCTGTTCGCGCTTGTTCCAGAAGGTAGCGGAGATACCAAGCACACGCTCGAACTGGAGCGCCGTTTCAGGCGTAATCGCTGCCTTGCCCTTCACGATCTCGTTGATGGTTTTCTTTGGGCGACCCGTCCGCAGCGCCAGTTCGGCCTGTGTCATCTCACGCTCGTCGAGCGCCTCCAGCAATGTGGCGCCGGGCGGCGAGACGTCAGCGGGATGGTATTCTGTCCGTGTCATAGTTGAACTCATGTATGGTAATCCTCTACGCCGAGTATGCGTACCGCAGTCACTCGCGTCCAGTCCAGGCCGCCATCAGGCTTTCGCGCCAGCTCTGGGTCTGCTGGCTCCAGGATGAGGCGCTTACCTCGATCTACCGTCATCGCCAGGCGCCCCTTTCGGTCGCCTGTCAGCTCATGCAGCTTGCCCGGCAGCGGCCGCGCCTCCTCCAGATTCGCCGCCGCGTCGAGGTCGTCCAGCCGCTGTCGCAGGCGTTTGGCGCCCTGCTTCCCATAGCGTCGCACGAGCTTTGTCGTGTCGTTGCACTCATCCCGCAGCCTTTCCGACGCGAATTGAATCTCCACCCTTCCACGACCTCCCGCATCCTTGCCATTCTTATTCACCCACAGGGTAAACGGCATGTATATTGTAGTCGAAACCTGCGCCTGGCGCAACCCTGCGGCGAAGAGTTTAGCGCGTTGCTTGCTTCTGCTATCATACCTTACGCGAAGTCATGCGCCCAGGGTATATCCAGCGTAGCGAAGGATAGCGCGAGGTAGTAGCCGCTTCGGCGCCTACTGCGCGGCAGGCGAGGCCGTGGTGTACGATAGAGGCGCTGGGAGTGTGACGCGGCGAGACGCCTGGGGACGCGAAGATGAACGAGCAGTTGCGGCAGGAGCGGGGAACCGCCATCGGTCGCTCGGATGCGCAGGCGGCGGAGAGTCGTCCCGCGACGGGCGGCTGGAGCGCGGCGTGGGCGGCGCTGCGCGCAATGCGCCCGGAGCAGTGGACGAAGAACGGGCTGACGCTGCTGGCGGCGGTCTTCTCGCGCACCATCTTCGACACGCCCACGCTCACGCGCGTCCTGATCGGCTTCGCGGTCTTCTGTCTGGCGGCGAGTGGCGTCTACCTCGTCAACGACCTGGCCGACCGCCAGCGCGACCAGCTCCACCCGCGCAAGCGCTACCGCCCGATTGCGTCGGGTGCGCTGAGTGTACGTGCGGCGGCGTGGCTGGCGGCGGCGCTCTTCGCCGGAGCGGCGGCGCTGGCGCTCTGGCTGGCGCTGGGCGGCTTCTACCACGATCTGCCACGCGGACCCGACCCCTTCCGCGCGCTCGGCGGGGGCGGGCTGCTTTTTCTGCTGGCGCTGGTGGCCTACGTCGCGCTCAATGTCGCCTATTCCACCTGGCTGAAGCGGCTGGCGCTATGGGATGTCTTCGCCATCGCAGCGGGCTTCGTGCTGCGGGCGCTGGCGGGAGCATTCGCAGCGGCGGTCTTCATCTCGCCATGGTTCTACCTCTGCGCCATCTTCCTCTCGCTCTTCCTGGCGCTCGGCAAGCGG
>JAICSR010000587.1 GCA_025936795.1 Ktedonobacterales bacterium
ATGTCGCCGCCAGCGCGATCAGCAGCAGCGCCGCCGCCGCGGGAATGGACGCCGCCAGCCACGGCGCCCGACCACGCCGCCTGAGCGTAGGACGCTCGCCAACTGCTGCAGGCTCGGCGTCATCATCGGCGGGCGCTTGCTGGGGAATGATTGCGCGCAGGCGACGCCGCAAGGTCGCGCCATTCGCTCCCGGCAGCGCTTCGCGTGAGACGGCGCGCGGGTCAGTGGCGATGTTGCGTGTGGCGGCGGCCCGCGTCCGCTCGAAGACGCCAGCAGATGGCGCCGTGTGAGGCAGTGTGGCTACCAGCCGGTCTATCGCATGGATGCGGTCGAGACGCTCGGCGCACTCGGCGCACTCGGCGACATGCGCAGCGACCTCCGTGCGCAGCGGCTCGGCGAGTTCGCCATCCGCGAAGGGCGAGAGGTAGGGCGCGACGGCGGCGCAGTCAAGTCTGGTGGCGTCGCTCATCGTGTTCCCTCCTTTCTCACATCTTCGTAGTAGCGCGCAAACAGGTCGCGCGCACGACTCAAGCGCACTGCAGCGGCTCCAGGTGTGACACCCACGACATCGGCGATCTCGCGATACGACAGCCCCTGGAGCGAGTGCAGCAGCAGGCAGACAGCATACTTGTCGGGCATGCGTTTGAGCGCCAGGGAGATATGGTCGCGCTCGGCGACGCTGTCAATCTCGGCGGCGGCCATCGGCTGGGCGATGTCGCGCTGCGGCGCCTCGTCTGGTCCGGACCCTGGCCCGCTCAGTGGCGACTCCAACCCGAAGATGCGCTTGATGCGCGAGCGACGCCGCAGGTGGTCCATGCACAGATTCGTCGCGATGCGGTAGAGCCACGACCGCATGCTGGTCTGGTCGCGAAGCTGCGCCAGCCGCGCATACGCCCGGATGAAGACCTCCTGGGTGATGTCGTCGGCGTCTTCGGGATTGCCGAGCAGATGATAGGCGTAGGTGTGAATCTGGCCGCTGAATTCGCGGTAGATGGCGGCAAGTTGCGCCTCGGAGGGGAGATCGCCGGATGTCACTGCCCCTCCTGTTTCTGCTGAGACGCCGCGCGTGTTGGTCAGCGCGGGCGTCCCGCTCACGCTGAGCGAGCGCGCCGAGATCGTCGCAAACGACAGCCCGCTCCATGGGGCGCCGGGCAGGAGCCAGCGAGTCATCCAGCCATCTCGCATATGCTCCCCTTTGCCCACTCGCTGATCGTCGCGCATGGCCCCGCGCCTGCACACCCTGATGACGTCTGGCGCTGCTCGCGATTTACAGCGCGGCGCCTGGTCACACCTCGGTCATACGCTCGTTCTACGCCAATCACACCCCGATCATGCGCAAGGCTATGCGCCGAGCAGCGCGGGTAGCCGCAGCGCCAGCCGCCAGTCGCCGCCGAAACTGAGGCGACGAGTGAGCAGCGCCGTGCGCGCATCGAGCTGCTCAGTGGCGATACGCGCCCAATCGCGCGCTGTGCAGCGCAGCGTCAGCGCAGGCGATGGCGCGCGCCCACGCTGCGCGCATATGCGCCCGTCCGCTGGCGCGAGATACCACGGCTCGGCGTCGCTGAAATCCCACTGGATGACGGGCAGCGTGGCGGTGGGACGCATATTCGCCACACGCTCGACCGCCTCGAAGAGCAGCGCCTGCGTCTCCTCATTGACCAGCAGCGGGGCCACCCCGCCGACCATGCCTGCGCGCAGCAGCGCCAATGCGCGTGTCGCCTGTGTGGCTGGGGGATCGGCAGCGCCCAGCTTCACCAGCGCAACCACATCGCCCGGCGCGACGCCTGCGCGTTCCAGCTTCGTTTCGAGCGAGCGCAG
>JAICSR010000067.1 GCA_025936795.1 Ktedonobacterales bacterium
GAAGCCCGCCAGCAAACGGTTGATCGTGCTGCTGGCCGGCGTGACGATGAACTTCCTGCTGGCCATCGTCTTCTTCTCGGCGGCAGAGGCGGTCGGCCAGGTGCAGTTCCGCCCGGTGGTCGCGTCGGTCACGGCTGGCTCACCCGCCGCCACCGCTGGCCTCATCAGCGGCGATACCTTCATCAGCGTCAGCGGCCAGCCCATCAAGTACTTCTCCGATGTGCAGCAGATCACTGGCGACGATGTGGCGCATGCGCTGAAGGTGGACAAGAACGCGACGACTGTGGCGATTCCCGTCGTCGTGCGCGACCCCGATGGAACGATTCGCGACCTGACGGTGGATGCTCGCACGCAGCCGGCGGCAGGGCAGGGCGCGATGGGCATCGAGGCCGACCAGAATAACCCCTATCACTTCTCCGCGCCGCTCTGGCAGGCGCCGATCCTCGGCATCCAGGATGTCGGCAAGGTCATCACTGCGACGGTGCAAGGCATCCAGCAGATTGTGCTCGGCGCGCTGCCACTGAGTCAGGGCTTGCAGGGGCCGGTGGGCATCGTCCATGACACGGGCATGGTCGCGGCTGCGATTCCTTTCGCGGGCTGGTACTACATGCTCTTCCTGGTCGGCTTGCTCAACCTGAGCCTCGCCATCATGAACCTGCTGCCGATTCCAGCGCTGGACGGTGGTCGCGTGCTGCTGGTGCTGATCGAGGTGCTGCGCCGTGGCAAGCGCCTCAGCCCGGAGCGCGAGGGGCTGGTGAATCTGATCGGCATGGCGGCGCTGCTGCTGCTGGTCGCGGTCATCACCTTCAACGATGTCGGCGCGCTGATTGCTGGACACTAGACTGTGAGTCGCCCGACGGGAGCCGCCACGCATGATGAGCGCGCACCCGTGTGCAGTGACGCGGGGTTTCGGCGCCTGGCAGATCGGGTCGCCGCGCGCTAAAATCAAAGATGGGGCGGCGCGGCCCACATGGCGCAGAGGACGCAGGGCGTCTCGCGGCGCTGGCGATTGGCTCCACAGCCAGCGTGACGCGGCGCACACATATGAGCGAACGCTAAGCGAATGCGACAGGGGCATCGGAGAGGCAGATGCGAAGAAAGACACGACAGATTCATGTAGGGAATGTCCTCATCGGTGGCGATGCGCCTGTCGCCGTGCAGTCTATGACCACGATGTATACGCGCGATGTCGATGCGTCGGTGGCGCAGATCATCCGCCTGGAAGAGGTCGGCTGCGAGCTGGTGCGCGTGGCCGTGCCAGAGAAGCTCGACGCGCTGGCGCTCGGCGAGATCAAGCGCCGCATCCACATCCCGCTGATCGCCGATATTCACTATCAGCCCGACCTGGCGCTGATCGCCATCGAGCAGGGCGTGGACGCCGTGCGCATCAACCCCGGCAATCTGCTGCCCGACAAAGAGACCGGCCAGCAATTCGACTCCTTCCGCACGATCGTCGAGGCGGCCAAGCGCGCTGATGTCGCGATGCGCATCGGCGTCAACTCCGGCTCGATTGACGCGCTGGAGCGTGGCGCTGCGATGCGCAAGGTCAGCATGAAGCGGCTGGCCGATGGCACGCTGCAGCGCACTGACCCCGCCGAGGAGCGGCGCCGGGAGCGCGAGGCGCTGACCGAGCGCATGGTGGCGAAGGCGCTGGAATATTGCGGCTGGGCCGATAGCCTGGGCTATACCAACTATAAAGTCTCGCTGAAAAGCTCGAATGTGCTGACTGCCGTCGAGGCCTACCGCAAGTTCTCCGCGGCCAGCGATGTGCCGCTGCACCTGGGTATCACCGAGGCTGGCACGCTGGTGACGGGCGCGGTCAAGTCGAGCATCGGCTTCGCGCTGCTGCTGGCCGATGGCATCGGCGACACGATTCGTGTCTCCCTCACGGCTGAGCCAGAGGAAGAGATTCCGGTCGCCTACGAGATTCTGCGCTCGCTCGATCTGCGCCAGCGCGGCGTCACCTTCGTCTCGTGTCCCTCCTGTGGGCGGGTCGAGATTGACGTGATGACCATCGCCAACGAGGTCGAGCGCCGTCTGACCAAGGTGCAGACGCCAATTCAGGTGGCTGTGATGGGCTGCGTGGTCAACGGCCCCGGCGAGTCGCAGGACGCCGACATCGGCCTCTCCGGTGGGCGCGGCAAGGGCGTGATCTACAAGAAGGGCCAGTACTTCAAGACCGTGCCAGAGGATCAGTTCCTCGACGCCGTGCTGCGCGAGGTGGCTGCAATTCTGCCGGAGCATGAGGCGCGGCTGGTCTACAATCCGGACGACGAGCATGGCCCGGTCAGCGCGGGGCGCACGCGCAAGGGCGGCATCCCGACGCAAACGGCGGACGCAATGGCGGCGGCCAGCGCCTCGCCCAAGACACACACGACCCACGGCATTCCGCTAACCATCGTGACGCCTGAGAGCGACGAGGAGTAGGCTGGCGAGTAGCGTCGTGCGGCAGGGCGGCTGGCGGTTGAAACCGCGCCTCAAGGCGACTGCGGTCGCCACAAGACCCGCCTACGCGGGTCCACCTCCAGGCGGGGTCTCGAACCTGCATAGGCAGGTGTTGTGGGCCGCCAGGCCCTTCAGGCGCGAATTCATTCGCTGGCTGCTGCACATTGATCCCCCTTTCCGCTGGCCGGGAAGGGGGATTCGCGCGATACTGAGACAGACGCGGTGATAGCGTAGCCGAGTGACGAGAGAGATGGACAGCAGAGGAGAACGGTGATGTTCTTTCGGCTCGACGATGAGCAACGTGAGATTCAGGAGCTGGCGCGCAAGTTCGCGCAACATGAGATTGCCCCGCACGCCGACGAATGGGACGAGGAGCATCACTTCCCACGCGAGGTGTTGCAGCCGATGGCCGAGCTTGGGCTGGCTGGGCTGCTCGTCCCCGATCAGTATGGCGGCCTGGCGCTGCCACGCCTGACGGGCGCGCTGATCTACGAACAACTGGCGCAGGCCGATATGGCGACAGCCGTCTGGCTCTCCGTCCACAACATGGTCGCCGGGCTGATCGCGAAATTCGGCGATGAGGCGCAGCGCGAGCGCTGGCTGCCACGCCTGGTCAGCGGAGCAGCGCTGGGCGCCTTCTCGCTTAGCGAGGCGCACGCTGGTTCCGATGCCACCGCCATCCGCGCGACGGCCCGTCGCGAGGGCGATGAGTACGTGCTGAACGGCTCGAAATACTGGGTGACCAATGCTGGCGAGGCCGACCTCTACGCCGTGATGCTGCGCACCGACGCCGAGGCGCGTGGTCGTGGCATCTCCACATTCATCGTAGAACGTGACACAGCAGGCTTTTCGATTGGCAAACTAGAGCGTAAGATGGGGCTGCGCTCCAGCCCGACGGGTGAGCTGATCTTCGAGAATTGTCGCGTGCCAGCGGCCAATCGCCTCAGCGCGGAGGGCGACGGCCTCAAGATCGCCCTCTCGTCGCTGGATGGCGGGCGGGTCAATATCGGCTCCATCGCAGTCGGCGTGGCGCAGGCGGCGCTCGATGTGGCCGTGCGTTATGCGGGCGAGCGTGTGGCGTTTGGCAAGCCAATCGGCGCGTTCGAGGGCATCCAGTTCATGCTGGCCGACATGGCGATGAAGACGCAGGCCGCGCGCCTGCTCGTCTACGAGGCCGCGTGGAAGATGGACAATGGTGAACCGTCCATCACGGCGGCGGCGATGGCCAAGTGCTTCGCCACCGACGCCGCGATGGCCGTCACCACCGATGCGGTGCAGGCGCTGGGCGGCGCGGGCTACGTGCGCGACTGGCCCGTGGAGCGCTACATGCGCGACGCCAAAGTTGGGCAGATCTTCGAGGGGGCCAACCAGATTCAGCGCATCGTGATCGCGCGCGGCCTGCTGGGTGAGGTCGCCTCCCAATAGCGCATGGCAGGCGTCAAAAGCCGACGTGCGCTGTTGGGCTGGGGGTATATACTGGTGCAGTGCGGGAGAGCGTGAGGGCGCGTCGTGTGGCGCGCCATCTGGGGGACGCTCGCCCTATCCGGAGGAAGACAGCGCATGTCGGTAACTCAGGATGGAATAGGCTCGGCGACGAATCTGCCCGACTCCGGCGGCCCAAAATCGGAAGCGGAACGCCTGCAACGCCGCAACCGCCAGCTCGAAGAGCAGATACAGGCGCTGACCCTCGTGCTTCAGGGCGTCGCGAATACGCTGAGCGCCGAGATTGATCTGCGCCCGCTGCTGCGCCGCATCGTGCTGGTCGCCGTGCGCCTGACCAATGCGAGCGTGGGCGCCGCCTATGTGCTCGACACGGCAAACGACACGCTGGTGGCGCAGGCGCTCGAAAACGCCGAGACCGCCGCCAATAGCAACATCTTCAGCCCACTGGCCGCCTTCGATCCGGCGCAGTCATGGCTCTACGGCCCTGAGGATGAGAATACCAACGACCTGCGCCCGCGTGTCGGCTTGCGTGACGGCGTAGTTGGCTACGTAGCGCAGTCTGGCGAGCTGACGCTGATCGTCAACCCCGACGACGACCCACGCTTCTCGCCTGAGCAGATCGCCAACGACACGGGCG
This sequence comes from Ktedonobacterales bacterium, assembly GCA_025936795.1. Taxonomy (GTDB): domain Bacteria; phylum Chloroflexota; class Ktedonobacteria; order Ktedonobacterales; family JADMIN01; genus JAKAIY01. The sequence continues at coordinate 4,526 of JAICSR010000067.1, forward strand.
TGCTTGGCGTCTCGGTTGGCTCGATGATGACCGTGCCGATGATCTTCAAGGGCGCGATTACCGGCGCGTTGCAGCTTGCCAAGGCGCCCGGTGGCGGAGTCTTCGACGCCTGGAGCCTCGATCTGATGCGCACGCTGGCGGCGCAGGGAGCCGTCGCGGTGGCGAACGCGCAGATGTATCGCCGCGTGCGCAACGAGCGCGACCGCATCATCCAGACGCAGGAGGACGAGCGCAAGCGGCTGGGGCGCGAGTTGCACGATGGCCCCGCGCAGAAGCTCTCGCAGATCGTGATGACGCTGGAGTTCGCCGGGCAGCTTGTCGCGACGGGCGACGGCGCGCGCGCCGTCGAGGAGATGATCCGCGCGCGCGAGACGGCGAACGACGCCACGCATGAGATTCGCAACCTGCTCTTTGACCTGCGCCCACTCGTGCTGGACGCCGAGAATGGCGGTCTGATCAGCGCGCTGCGTCACTTCATCGAGCGGTTTCGCAGCGGGCCTGGGCCAGCGATCAAGCTCAAGGCGGACTATCCAGAGCGCCTCTCGCACAATATCGAACTGACCACCTTCGCCATCATCCAGGAGGCGGTCAACAATGCGCTCAAGCACGCCCAGGCTGACCACTGCTGGATCGAGGTGCAGGAGGCCGACGACAAGCTGATCGCCACCGTGCGCGATGATGGCAAGGGCTTCGACGCCGACCAGGTGCGCTCGGAGTACGAGAGCCGCGGCAGTTGGGGCATGCTCAGCATGTCGGAGCGCGCGACGCTGATCGAGGCGACCGTCTCCATCGCCTCCAAGCCAGGCAAGGGCACGCTGGTGACGCTGATCGCGCCGCGTGTCGCCCGCATATAGTCCGCATATAGTCCGCCTGGTGGGGGATTGCGCGCGTTTGGCCAGTCGTGAGCGCGACGCGACGACACCGCGCATGCAGACAAATCGGGAAACAGCTTGACACCTGACGCACTCAGCGTTAAAATCAGATGGCTGTGTTCTAAAACAGACAACATCTGCGCGCTGACCTCGAATTTCGTGTTCCCTACCCCAGATGCGCGCTAGTGGCGCGGCTCCAGGCGACGGAAGCGAGCGCGCGCAACGCATGGTCGCAGGAGACGCATCATCATGTACGCAGTGATCGAGACGGGCGGCAAGCAGTATCGGGTCAGCCCCGGTCAGACCGTCGAAGTGGAGCTGCTACCCGCCGAGCCGGGGGCTACGGTCACGCTCGAACGGGTGTTGCTGGTCTCCGCCGAGGGCGATACTACCGTTGGCCAACCCGTCGTTCCCGGTGGCGCCGTCGTCGCGACGGTCATCGGTGAGGGTCGTGGCAAGAAGGTCATCGTCTTCAAGTACAAGTCCAAAAAGCGTTACCGCCGCACCACGGGCCACCGTCAGGACTACACCTACCTGACCGTAACCGACATCCAGGCCAAGGGCGAGAGCCTCGTGCAGGATGAGGAGCGCAAGCGCTACGAGCGGCAGGCGCAGCGCGCCGTGAATCGCTACGAGCGCAAGCTGCTGGAGGCCTTCGACGCGCTCATCAGCTCGATCATCGCCGAGACGGGGGTTCCCGCTAGCGATATTGACGTGCTCGATGTCGAGGATGAAGAGCCGACCGATGAAGTCGAGGCTAGCGCGCCTGCGCCAAGCGCCAAGCCCGCCAAGCCCGCCAAGCCCGCTACAAAGGCGGCGCCAGCCACCCCGGCTGCATCAGCGACGGCTGAGGCGAGTGAGACGCCTGCTGAGAGCGAGACGCCCGACACGAACCCGAAAAACAGCGGCAAGGGCAAGCAATAGCGTTCGGGCGACGAACGCGCGAGAGACGGCGGCGCTCCTCAGCGGAGGGGCGCGCATAGGGAAGGACGAACGGCGAGATGGCTCATAAAAAGGGCGTTGGCAGCTCGCGTAATGGGCGCGACAGCAAGCCAAAGATGCTGGGCGTCAAGCGGTTTGACGGCCAGATTGTGCGCGCTGGCTCGATCATTGTGCGCCAGCGTGGCACGCAGTTCAACCCCGGTCGCAACGTCGGCTGCGGGCGCGACTACACCCTCTTCGCGCTGGTGGATGGCACGGTGAAGTTCGAGTGGGACAGCCGCACCAAGAAGCGCGTCAGCGTTCGCCCGCTGCCCGTCGCGGCGGCGACCGAGACGCCAGCAGCGGCGACGGCCTGAGCGGCTTCGGGGCGAACGCGCCCAGACACGTGGCACAGATAGAGATACAGACAGGGGCAGAGAGTAGACGCTCTCTGCCCCTGCTTGCTCTCTCGTCCGGGCGCTGAGGTCGTCGGCTGTGGCGAATTCGCTCTCAACCCGCTGCCCGCTTCCGACGTACACAAAGGTGACACGGCGCCAGGCGTCACGGCGCATGCGTTGCGGCTGCGCGCTGGCGCGTGGTATAGTGCCGTGCGACTGAGCCATCAGTCCCCTGCGCGCGTCGCCCGCTACAGGCGGTCCGACCACAGGGAGTGAATCGTATTCGCAGGAGAGGTAGGCCCGCATGCCACTGCGCCTCGTGGCAGCCGGTAAAACCGATATCGGCCTTCAGCGCGAGCAGAACGAAGACGCGCTCTATACCCAGGTGATGGACGATGGCCACCCGGCAAGCGGTGTGTTCATCGTCTCAGATGGGATGGGCGGCTATCATGCGGGCGAAGTCGCCAGCCAGCTTGCCGTCGAGACGATCCGCGACGACCTGCTGAAGCTCTTCGCCGACCCCAGCGACCAGACGACGGTGAAGCTCGACAACCGCCGATCACGCAAGCGCTCCAAAAGTGGCAAGCGCGACGCCGCCAAGACGCGGCCGCTCAGCGAGACGACCGAGGCCAGCGAGCCCGCCGAAGCCAGCGAAGCCAGCGAAGCCAGCGAGACGACCGCGAACGCCGCCATCGAATCGCCAGCCGCCGAGCGCGTCGCCGACGAGGCTACTGAAGGCGCCGAGGTGAGCGAGGCGTCGCATCCTGATGGAGCCGCTGACGAGGAGAACGAAGAGGCGGGCGCAACACGCCACCTGCTGGAGACCGTTGTACGCCAACACTTCGGCGATAAACTGCGCGCCGCTGTCGAGCATAGCAGCCAGGCCATTGTGGACTACGGCGCCGAACACCGCGAGGCGCGCGGCATGGGCGCCACCGTGACCGCCGCGCTGGTGATGGATGGCCAGGCCTTCATCGCGAATGTCGGCGACAGTCGCACCTACCTGCTGCGCGATGGCAAGCTCCAGCGTGTGACGCGCGACCATTCGCTGGTGGCGCGCCTGGTGGAGGCTGAGCAGATTCAGCCAGAGGATGTCTACGATCATCCCAGCCGCAACCTGATCTACCGCTCGCTGGGCGCTGGCCACGCCGAGGTCGAAGTGGACATCTTCGATGAGCAACTGCGCGCGGGCGATGCGCTGCTGCTCTGCTCCGATGGCCTGTGGGAGATGATTCGCGACCCACAACTGCAGAAGATCATCAACGAGAGCGATGACATCGAGCAGACCTGTGCGACCCTCATCAAGGTGGCCAACGAAAATGGCGGTGAGGACAACATCACCGCAGTGCTCGTGCGCTGTGTGGAGGCGTAGGAGCGGCAGACCATGAATCTAGCGGCGGGAACGACGCTCGCGGGCCGGTATCGGGTCATGCGGCGTCTGGGTGAGGGTGGCATGGGTGGGGTCTATCTCGTCGAAGACATTGCGCGTGGCGAACGCTGGGCGCTGAAAGAGGCGCTGGCTGATACCACCGCCTCCGCCGAAGACATCGAGTGGGCGCGCGAGCATTTCGACCAGGAAGTCGCGCTGATGAAGCGCCTCAAAGGGGTCGCCGCTCAGGCTGGCATCCCCACCTACCACGACGATTTCAGCGAGCAGGGCCGCCGCTACCTCGTCATGGACTACATCCCTGGTGACACCCTCGAAGCGCGCATAGACGCCGCTAAAGCGCCCCTGCCGGAGCGTGAAGTCGTGCGCTGGATGGTGGATGTCTGCCGCGCGATGGAGGTCTTGCATCGCCAGCGCCCACCGATCATCTTGCGCGATCTGAAGCCAGGCAACATCATGCTGACGCCCGCTGGCGCCGCGCGCGTCATAGACTTTGGCATCGCGCGGACATACAAAGTGGGGCAGATCAGCAACACCGAGAACCTCGGCACGCTCGCCTATGCCTCGCCAGAACATCATGGGCATGGGCAGACCGACGCGCGCTCAGACATCTACAGCCTCGGCGCGACGATGTATCACGCGCTGACTGGCCGCGAGCCGCAGCCGCTCGAAGCGCCCGGCCCCGGCGCGCTGCTGCGCTGGAACCGCGCGCTGACCCCGCAGACTGAGGCGATTGTCGTGCGCGCCATGCAGCTCGACTCGGCCAAACGCTATGCCTCCGCGCACGAGATGGCCACTGCGCTCGAAGAACGCGCCGCCGCCCTCGCGCCGCGCCCACGTCTGGCCGCCACATCCGCCGCCACTTCTGCCGATGCGCCCGCTGCGCCGCGCCGCGCCACGTCCGCGCGCCAGCCAGTGGTGACGCGACCGGCGCCGCAGCTCGCGGTGAAGGCAGCCAGCGCCGCGAATGCGGCTCCTCATGCGGCTCCGAACGCCAGTGGGCCAGTCTGCCCGCGCTGCGGCCATGCCAATCGCGCAGGTGCACGCTTCTGCGCCCGCGATGGCGCTGCGCTCACTCCGGCGGCGCGTGGCGCGCGGCGCGCGGGCGGCGCCTTGCAGGTGGCCCCCGCCACCAACGTCATCACCACGCCAGGGGCCACGCATGCCCTGCGCGCGACGGAGGCCTTTAGCCAGGGCCGCTACCATCAAGCGATTCAGCAGGGGCAGGTGGCGCTCACGCACGGCCACACCAGCGCCGATCTGCTGCTGACGCTGGCGCGCGCCTATGAGCATGTCGGGCGACCACTCGAAGCGGCTGAGGCGTTCGAGCGCGCCGCGCAGGCGCGCCCCGACGCCGCCGCGCTGATCGGCGCGGGGCAGGCATGGCGCGCGGTGGGTCGGCTCAGTGAGGCGCAGCTCGATCTCGCCAGGGCGCGCCAACTCGCCCCAGACGACGCCGAGGCCAGCTATCTGCTGGGCCTGGTCAATCTCGACCTGGGGCATCTGGCGCAGGCTGAGGGCGATCTGCGCGATACGCTGCGCCTGGCGCCCGACTCTGCGCGCACGCTGATCGCGCTGGGGCGAGTCGCTCTCGACCGTGGTCAACTGGACGAGGCGGCGGACCTGCTGCGCCAGGCGACGGCTGCCGACCCGGCGTCGGGCGAGGCGCGCTGGCGGTTGGGGCGCGCGCTGCTCGCTCAGCGCCACTTCAGCGAGGCCGTGCGCGAACTGGAGCAGGCGGTGCGCCTCGATCCGCAGTCGGCTGACGCCTATACGGTCCTGGGGATGGCCTATCATGCGACCGGGCGTCGACAACGCGCGCGCGACGCGCTACGCGAGGCCGTGCGACTCGCGCCAGACAACATCGAGGCGCAGCGACTGCTCAAGGGGCTGTGAGCGCAGGCCCGATACGCGAATTGACGCCGCCTGGGAGATGGCCTCACCGCTTGGCCCCTTTTATGCGTAGCGAGGGGAAATCCGGCCTCCCTCGCCCGCTGGGAGAGAGGCCCCAGGGGTGAAGGCGAACCCGACGCTTTGTACCCGCACCCCAACAGGATGCGATTCACTGTTGCGGCGATGATGCTACTTGTATACGTCACTATTTCGTGATGATGATGGAGGGGCGCATGCAGTGCAGCCGATGTGGCGCGTTGCTGAGAGATTCAGCCAGATTCTGCAATCAGTGCGGAGCGGTTCAGGCCCCCAACGCTGACGCCCTCTCCACAGATACCGCTGAGCAGCCGGGGCGAGCCAAGCGCCCATCGCGTCCACTGCGCCCAGCCGATGATAATGGGAGCTTTCCCGGCGTTGTTGGGCCGTCCTCACGGCCTCTGGAGCGCCGGACCGCTATCCTGAATGGCTACAACCCGACGCCAGCGACCGACGCTCCGAGTGGCGGCGCATCAGATCGACTCAACGCGCTCAGCCCGACCCCGACGACAGAGACGCCCGCCCAGCAGCCGCCCGTCAGTGGCGCTCGCGACGCCATCGCCGATCAGCCGACCAATGAGTATGCCGCCATCACGCCCAATGGTGGCCAGCCATATGACGCTGCGACCGGGCAGGCTCCGTGGCCGCTGCCCGTCGGGGACGTGCTGGAGGGTCGCTATCGAATCGAAGCGGTGGCGGATGCCTCGCCGGATAGCCCCGGCGCCGAGAATGTCTACCGCGTCGTTGATCTGCGCGGCTACGAGCGCTGCTGGTCGTGTGGGACGCAGCATGGCAATGCCGTGCAGGGCGAGCGCTTCTGCCCGCAGTGTGGGGCCGACATGCTCAGCCATGAATATCTGATGACGGAGCGTCGCGAAGAGACCGAACACGATACCCGCCCGGAGCTGCCCATCACGCAAGATGAGACGGCAGCGGCGACGCCCGAACGGGTCTTCGCCTGGCAGGGACGGCGCTACCAGGTCGCGGAGATCGAGGTGGAGCGCACGCGCTTTCCCTTTGGCCCGCATGTCACCATCACCGGCATGTCGCATGTCGGGCTGACGCGCGCGGGCGAGACGAATGAAGACAGCTTTGGCTCGCTCGCGCTGAACCTGGCGCAAGACTCCCACCGCCAGCCGCTGGCTATCGCCATCGTCGCGGATGGGCTGGGCGGCCACGCCAGCGGACAGGACGCCAGCCGCCTCGCCGTCCGCTTCTTCATGGACAGGCTGACGCGCACGTTGGTGGAACATCTGGTGGCGCCCTTAGGCTCAACACTGCCGCCAGATGATGTTGTCGAGGCGGCGCTGCGCGAGGCCGCCCAGACCGCCAATACCGCCGTCTTTCAGGCGAATGTGAAAGGCGGCGCTGGCGATATGGGTTCGACGCTGGTGGCGCTGGTGATCGTCGGCGAGATGGCCTGGATCGTCAACGTTGGCGACAGTCGCGGGTATGTGCAGGACGGCGATTCGCTGCGCCGCATCACCTCGGACCACTCGCTGGTCGAGCAGCTGATTCTCGGCGGCATGATTACGCCAGAGGAGCGCTACACCCATCCGCAGCGCAATCGCATCTACAAGAGCCTGGGCGGCGAGGAGCAGGTGGAACTCGATATCTTCACCCAGCGTCTGCGCCCTGGCATGCGCCTGCTGCTCTGCTCCGATGGCCTGTGGGAGATGACACGCGACCCGGAGATCGAGCAGATTCTGCAGACGACCGAGAGTCCCTACGCCGCCTGCGCCGCGCTGATCGCCTCAGCGAATGAGCATGGTGGCGAAGACAACATTACCGCTGTGCTCGTGCAGATAGACGCCTGAGCGCCACAGCGCGTTCGCTACGATGCATGCGCGTGCGAGCAAGGGAGAAACGCGGTCACACAACCTGCGGGCGGTGGCTACGTACACCCCTTGGAGAGACGATGCGATGACCCTGACGCTATGCGCAGTGTCCTGCGGAGGGACGTGGAGGCGCGCGGCGACGAGAGGAGTGATGCGACAATGGCGGGTGAGGTAACGCTGACGTGCCAGATGGGACGTCCACGGGTGACGACGACAGGCAGCCCACAGCTCGCCTATGCGCTGGTGGAGGCGCGTGCGGCCACAGCAGCAGGCGCGGGCGGGTCGGCGGCGGCGCGGCTGCCACTCAATCTGGCGCTGGTGCTCGATCACTCTGGCTCGATGCGCGGTGAGAAGCTGCGCAGCGTGAAAGACGCCGTGAAGCTGGTGATTGACCATGTGAGCGATAGCGACATCGTTTCAGTGGTCGTGTTCGATGACAATGTGCGCGTGGTCGTGCCAGCGCAGCCAGTGCGCGACCGCGAGCTGCTGAAGGCCGCCGTGGATGGCATCAAGGACGGCGGCGGCACCTCGATGTCGCTGGGCATGAACGTCGGGATGACGGAACTGCGCAAGAACGCCTCGCCGCATGTCGTCAACCGGATGATTCTGCTGACCGACGGCGCGACCTATGGCGACGCCGACCGCTGCCGCCGCATCGCCGACGACGCGGGCGCCTCTGGCATCGGCATCTATCCGCTGGGCATCGGGGCCGACTGGGAAGAAGACCTGCTCGACAACGTGGGCCAGCGCAGCAGCGGTCTGCCCGCCGAGTTCATCCGGCGGCCAGAGGATGCGCTGGGCATCTTCCAGCAGCAGTTGCAGAGCGCGGAATCGGTCGCTGTGCGCAATGCGCAGTTGACGGTGCGCCTCTACGGTGGCGTGACCTCACGCCGCGCGGTGCGGGTGCTGCCGATCATTGCCGATCTCGGCCCCAGTGTGCTGAGTGATACCCATGTGACGGTGGGGCTGGGCGACATCGAGCGCGACACGCCGCAGGCCGTGCTGCTGGAGCTAATGGTGGAGAGCAAGCCGGCTGGCGTCTTCCGCATCGCGCAGGCGGAGCTGGCGTATGATCTGCCCTCCGGCCAACGCGAGGTCACACGGACCGATGCGATAGTCACCTTCACAACCGACCCGGTGCCAGCCGATGAGTCGAACCCGCAGGTGATGAACTACGCCGAGAAGGCCAATGCGCATCGCCTGGTGACGCGCGTGCTGGATGAGTATAAGTCGACCGGCAAGGTGACGATCCGACTGAATCCCAGCGTGACGCGTGTGCTCGATCCAGAGACGCAGCGCCTGCTCGATCAGCTTCAGGCGGGCGGCCAACTCAGTGGCGACGAGATCAAGACGATTGGCTCGAAGACACGCAAGCTGACCCAGCAATTCTAGTTGGGGAACTGGTCGGCTGGCGGTTGAAACCGCGCCTGGAGGGCGGCTGCGACCGCCGCAAAACCCGCCTACGCGGGTTCGAGATCGGCCTCCAGTCCGCGCAGGCGGACTTCGCGGCCCAACGGGCCATCCAGGCGCGAATTCATTCGCCTGCCGCCTAGCTTGTTGGATGCAAACGCTGATGATATGCTGGCTGCACATGCGGCACGCCGTAGCCCGCTCATCGGTCTGCGCCGAACCCACGCCGGGCGCGCGTGACCTATCGGCCCGGTGATATGAGGAGAATGTCATGTCTGTCTATTGCAAACAGGGACACGAGAACCCCGACGGCTCGATGTTCTGCGACCAGTGTGGCGAGGCGTTAGACGCCACGCCCGTGGCCCCGGCTGCGTCGGCGCCCGCGCCCTATGATGCGTCGGCGCCCGATGCGGCGCCCCAGGCGGCAGGGATGGCCGCGCCTGCCGCGACCGCGACCGCCGCGCGCCTGGTCATCAAAGATGACGGCGCCGAGTTCCCGCTGGCGGGCAAATCGGAGTTCCTGGTGGGGCGTGAGGACCCCGTGAGCAACATCTATCCAGATATTGATCTCACAGCGCACAAGGGCGAGGAGCATGGTGTCTCGCGCATGCACGCGAAGATCTATGCGCAAGGGTCGCAGTATCTGATCGAGGACCTGAA
>JAICSR010000072.1 GCA_025936795.1 Ktedonobacterales bacterium
GCTCGTGCGCGAAGGCCTTCAGTTCGGAGTAGTGGGTGGTGGCGACTGTCTCCACGTTGCGGTCGAGCAGGTGACTGAGGATCGCCCGCGCCAGCGCCGATCCCTCGCTGGGGTCAGTGCCAGCGCCTAGCTCATCGAGCAGCACGAGCGAGTCGGGCGTGGCCTCGCGCAGGATGTCTACGATGCGGCTGAGGTGCGAGGAGAAGGTGCTGAGGCTCTGCTCGATGCTTTGCTCGTCGCCGATGTCGGCGAAGACGTCGTGGTAGACGGGTACTTCGGAGTCGTCGCCAGCGGGAATGTGCAGCCCGGCGAGCGCCATCAACGAGAGCAGGCCGACCGTCTTGAGCGCCACCGTCTTGCCGCCCGTGTTTGGCCCGGTGATGACGACCATGCGCGCCTGCTGGCCCAGCCAGAAGTCAATCGGCACGACGCGCCCCGTCAGCAGCGGATGCCGCGCCTGGCGCAGATGCAGGCGTCCCTCAGCGTTGAGCCTGGGCGCGCTGCCCCGCACAACGCTGGCGTAGCGCGCCTTGGCGAGTTGCAGGTCAATCTCCGCCAGGAGCTCGACAGCCAGGATGATGTAGGGCGCCTCGCTGCCCACCAGATCGGAGAGTTCCGCCAGAATGCGCTCGACCTCCTGCCGCTCCTCGATCTGGAGCTGGCGCAGGCGGTTGTTCATCTCCACCACTACCAGCGGCTCGACAAAGACTGTCGCGCCACTGCCCGACTGGTCATGCACGATGCCGCGCACCTGCCCGCGCGCCTCTGCGCGCACTGGCAGCACGTAGCGGTCGGAGCGCATCGTGATGATCGGCTCTTGCAGCGCCGTGCGAAACTCGTTGACCAGCGTGCCAAGTCGCTCCTGCAAGCGCTGCTGCGCTGCACGTATCTCCTGGCGAAGCTGGCGCAGGCGTGGCGAGGCGGAGTCGAGCACCTCGCCCTCCTCGCTGATGCACGCGGCGATGCGCCCTTCGAGCTGCGGGCGCTGGGGCAGGTCGCCCGCCAGTCCCTTGAGCAGCGGGAAGCCATCCTCCAGCCGCGTGATGAGCCGATTGACATGGGCGGAGGCGCGCATCGTCGCCAGAATGTCGAGCAGATCGGCAGGCGTGAGCGTCTTGCCACGCTCGGCGGCGCGCGTCTGCGCCCGCACATCGCGCGCGCCGCGTACGCCCGCGTCGGGCCGCAGATCGAGCAGCCGTCGCGCCTCGGCGGTGAAGGCCTGGCGTCGCTGCGCGCTCTCGAAGTCGTTGGTCGGCTCCAGCGCCAGCGCCAGCTCGCGGCTGGCGGAGAACGCCGTCTCCTGCGCCAGTCGCTCGATGATTTTGGGATATTCGAGGGTGTTCAGGCTTTTGGTGTGCATGTTCTTCTATCATCTCGCCAGATCGCCGCCAGCGCGGCGTGGCTCGCTCATCCTGTATTCTCAGGTCTGCGTCGGGTTCGGCGGATTCTGCGTCGCAGGTATCGCCTGTGTCGTATGCGTCGTGGCGGTCGCTGTGATCACATAGGCCACCCAGAAGGGGCCATGCGCCTGTTCGAGACGTGGCGTGAAGCCAGCGGCGCGCATCCGCTGCAACAGCGGCGCTGCGATCCCCGGCGCGGCAGTGGTCTGCGCCGCGATGGCCTGCCGCCCATAGACCAGACGCTGCACGGCGATCAGCGGGGCCAGCAGCGCGCGTGTGGGCAGCAAGGCGGCTGAGAGCACGACGATCAGCCGACCGCCGGGGCGCAGTACGCGATGAATCTCGCCCAGCGCGCGCGCATCGGCGATGTAGTCGGTCGGGAACGTGCTGACGACGCTATCGAATGACGCCGTCGCGAAGGGCAATGCCTGCACGGTCGCCTGCCGCACTATCGCCGCCCCGTCGCCCAGGCGACGCCGCCGTAGCTCGCGCCGCGTGGCTGCCACCATCTGCGGCGAACGATCAATCGCCTGGCAGCGATAGCCGCGCTCCAGCATATCGGCCAGCAGACCTCCGATGCCGCAGCCTACCTCCAGCACGTCCTCGCCGCGCAGCCGTGTCAACGCCAGCCGCTGCCACACGCGCCACTGCCCCGCGAACGGCAGCGTGCTGGCCAGCCAGTAGAGCGTCCGGTTGCGATAGAGCAGTTCGAAGAGCAGCCGCGCCACGCGCATGCGCATCAGCTCGCGCTGGTTGGCGCGCGTCTCGATCTCCGCTGACATGCGCTCTCCCCCCCGCCTTTCCTGTGCATGCTCATGGCTTGCAGGCAACACGACGGCCCTGGAACTATGGACACATTGCCACAGCCCCAGGGCCACCATCCAGCGCGATCACTACCAGGCGACGCAGCTCACAGGATGAGCCAGGCGCCTAGCGCGAGATTGCCGCCGCAGCGCCTGTCGGCGACAGAATCTCATCCACCATGCCATAGGTGAGAGCTTCCTGCGCGCTCATGTAGTAGTTGCGGTCGGAGTCACGCTTGATGATATCCGTTGACTGGCCGGTGTGATACGCCAGGATCTGATAGAGGTCATCGCGCAGACGAAGGATCTCGCGCGCGGTGATCTCGATATCGGCGGCCTGGCCCTCAGCGCCACCCAGCGGCTGGTGAATCAGGATGGTGGAGTGCGGCAGCGCGTAACGCTTGCCCTTGGCGCCAGCGGCGAGCAGTACCGCGCCCATGCTCATCGACATGCCCATGCAGAAGGTCGCCACGTCGGGCTTCACATACTGCATGGTGTCGTAGATCGCCAGGCCAGCGTAGATGCTGCCGCCAGGGCTGTTGAGATAGATGCTGACATCTTTGGTGGCGTCGTCGCTCTGTAAGAAGAGCAACTGCGCGACGACCAAATTGGCGACATTGTCGTCAATCGGCGTGCCGATAAAAATGATCCGCTCCTTGAGGAGGCGGGAATAGATGTCCATACCGCGCTCGCCGTTGACCGTCTTCTCAATGACGTTCGGCACGAGCAGGTTGCTGGGAATCGGCGCGTTGCCCGCGAGCTGTCGGAGCGCCTGTGGATCAAATGGGTGCGTCATGCTGCTCTCCCTGTTTCTGGTCTAACGCCGCACGGGCCGTCTCCGTGTTTCGGGCGGCGCGCCTGGTCTCAGTGACGCGCCGCTCGCTCCACACGCTGCTCTCTGGCTGCGTTCACGCGGGTGTACGCCCGCGCATTCCGCCAGCCTCTCCGTGCTGTGCGCTCGCGGTGGGCGGCGCCATGCGGCAAGTATCCACAGGATAGCACAAACGGCGCCTCGCCTGCCATGCCCGCCAGCCGCCCGACTGGCGGCGCCATGTGCTCGCAAACGCTCGCTCGACATGACCTGCATATGCGACACGCGACCCGACTTTTCGGCGCAGCGAGAAACTGAGCGCCGCTGGGCTGGACAAATCAATACAAATCAACTAATATAGAGTCAGCGGTCAGGCAGGGGTAGATGTATCGTTATGCGTCGCAATGCGCGCAAACGCCCTTGTCGCCTGGAACAGATGGCAAACACAACGTTCGATAGGCGCCGTGTTTGCGCGGCCTCACACGAGGGGGCATACGCGGGATTCCGCCGGTTGCGATCAAGAGGAGTACACAGATGACATCAGCAAAGGGGCTTGAGGGCATCGTTGTCGCGCAGACGCACATCAGCCATGTCTTCGGCGAAGAAGGTCGGCTGGTCTATCGCGGCTATGAGATCGGCGAACTGGCGGGCAAGGCCAGTTATGAAGAGGTCGCCTTCCTGCTATGGAACGGCCATCTGCCCACCCGCGCCGAACTCGACGCGCTAAACGCCAAGATGCGCCCGCTGCGCAAGCTGCCCGACAACGGCTATGCGCTGAAGGCGCTGACCCAGGGCGTGAACCCGATGGATGCGCTGCGCACGGAGGTGTCGCTGGTGGCGGCGCTGGCGCAGATGAAGGGGACGGCCACTGTCGAACAGGCGATGCTGCTGACGGCGCTCTTCCCGACCGTGGTCGCCACGTTCCAGCGCCTGCGCAGTGGCCAGGAGCCAATCGCGCCGCGCGATGATCTGGGCCACGCCGCAAACTACCTCTATATGCTCACAGGCGAGGTTCCGCCGGAGAATCACGTCCACAGCCTCGACACCTATCTGGTGCTGCTGGCTGACCACAGCATGAACGCCTCAACCTTCACCGCGCGTGTGATCGCTTCGACCGAATCTGACATCGGCTCAGCGGTGGTCGGCGCGATTGGCGCGCTGAAGGGGCCGCTGCACGGCGGCGCTCCGGCGCTGGTGATGGATATGCTCGAACAGATCGGCTCCGCCGAGAACGTGAAGCCGTGGATTGACAATGCGCTGAGCAACCACAAGAAGCTGATGGGCTTCGGGCATCGCGTCTACAAGACGACCGACCCGCGCGCCGAGATTCTGCGCGAGATGGCGCGGCAGGCCTCGACGCCTGAGTTCTTCGCACTGGCCCACGACACCGAGCAGTACGCCATCGCCGAGCTGAACCGCCGCAAGCCCGACCAGCGGCTCTATACCAACGTCGAGTTCTACTCCGCTGCTGTGCTCAACTCCGTCGGTCTGCCGCGCGATCTCTACCCCACCACCTTCGCGGTCAGTCGTGTGGCCGGGTGGACAGCGCATGTGCTGGAGCAGATGGTGGGCAACCGCCTAATTCGCCCGCAGTCGGAGTATGTGGGACCGCAGGGCCTCAAGTTCACGCCGATTGACCAGCGCAGCCTGGCCTCGGTCAGCTAGCGAAATGTCTCGCTGATCCCACCTGAACGGAGAGGTCAGCGGACGCGCCAACGTATGATAGAGCAGACCTTCGCGGCCTGCTCTATCTGTTTTTCCTGTCGCACACTGGCGGGGTGATGTCGTGGGGTACAATGCGTTACACTTATCTAAAGAGTGAACTTCATCTTGCCGCCACCTTCTCGTTCGCAGGACGCGAGTGACGCCCGTAGCTTTCTGGCTGCGCAGCGAGCGCCAACGGCGGCGTCCGGAGTGTTGGCAGGCATGTTGCGATAGCGGGATACGACGAGTACGGCGCTAGGTTGGCCTGAGCGCCTGGGACATCGAGTAGGGCGGGCAAGCGCCATTGGGCAGGAGCCTGTGTCGAACCGGCGGCTTCGTAAGCGTGTTCACCATTCTGGGGCGGCTCCCGCTAAGCGTCCTATGGATGAGATCGCTGCTCCGCAAGGGCGAATTCGTCATCAAGCACATTGCTGGACAGCGCTAGATTCCGACAGATCTAGAGAGCGACAGAACCTTTCAGGTGGGGGCTATCCAGCTTCCCTCGCGCGCAAGACGAGGCGTTCGCGTGTATCAGCGTGCGGCGGCGCCACACCGGGGCCAGTCCATAAGTGACGCCCGACTGGTGGGCGCACGACAGGCATGAAGTGATACGAATCCGCTTTTTATGCGGGCTGGCGCGTCTCTATTTCTTGACGCTCCCCAGAAAAGTGACGTATCATGGGGACAGGTTTACCTGTAGCGGAGGGGCTCGAGTCCACCCTCAACCATGAAAGGGGGGATATCAGGTGAACAACGACAAGTTCGAGAAGTTTACCGAGCGGGCTCGCAAAGTGTTGAGCCTTGCCCAGGAAGAAGCCCAGCGCTTCAACCACAACTATATTGGCACCGAGCACCTCCTTCTGGGCCTTGTGCGCGAGGGAGACGGCGTCGCGGCGAAGGTGCTGAGCAACCTGAACGTCGAGCTCAATAAGGTGCGCAGCGCTGTCGAGTTCATCATCGGGCGCGGCGACCGCATTGTGCTGGGCGAGATTGGCCTGACACCACGCGCAAAGAAGGTCATCGAGCTTGCCGTGGATGAGGCGCGCCGCCTCAACCACCATTACATCGGCACCGAGCACCTGCTGCTGGGACTGGTGCGCGAGGGTGAAGGCATCGCCGCTGGCGTGCTGGAGAGCCTCGGCGTCAACCTGGAGAAGGTACGCTCGCAGACGATACAGATCCTCAATCAGTCGGGCAATCCGCACGGTGAGGGTGGCCGCGACAAGCACTCGAAGACACCGACACTCGATCAGGTCGGCACGGACCTGACCACTGCCGCGCGCGCCAACAAGCTGGACCCCATCGTGGGCCGTGAGCCGGAGATCGAGCGCGTCATCCAGATTCTCTCGCGGCGTCAGAAGAACAATCCCGCACTGATAGGCGAGCCAGGCGTCGGCAAGACCGCCATTGTCGAGGGCCTGGCGCAGAAGATCATCGCGGGCGAGGTGCCGGAGACGCTGCTTGGCAAGCGGCTCGTGACGCTGGATGTTGGCTCGCTCGTCGCTGGCACGAAGTATCGTGGCGAGTTCGAGGAGCGGCTCAAGAAGATCATCGAGGAACTGAAGCAGAGCCAGGACTGCATCATCTTCATTGACGAGGTGCACACTCTGGTGGGCGCCGGGGCAGCTGAGGGCGCGGTGGATGCAGCGAACATCCTCAAGCCAGCGCTGGGCCGTGGCGAGATTCAGTGCATCGGCGCGACCACCCTCGATGAGTATCGCAAATACATCGAGAAAGACCCGGCGTTGCAGCGGCGCTTCCAGGATGTGATGGTGCGTGAGTCTACCGTCGAGGAGACCATTCAGATCCTCAAGGGCATCCGCCCGCGCTACGAAGAGCATCATCGCCTGACGATCTCCGATGGCGCGCTGAAGGCCGCCGCCGAGATGGGCAGCCGCTACATCACCGATCGCTTCCTGCCAGACAAGGCGATTGACCTGATTGACGAGTCGGCCAGCCGCGTGCGCATGCGCCGATCGCTGGCGCCGCTGAACCTGAAAGAGGCGGTACGCGGGCTACAGGCAGTGCTTGGCGAGAAGGACGAGGCGATCCAGAGCGGCGAATATGAGCGGGCCTCGGAGCTACGCGACCGCGAGGTCAAGCTGCGCGACCGCATCGCCAAGTTGGAATCGGGCTGGCAGCGCGACCAGAGCAACGAAAAGCCGACCGTGTCTGAAGAGGATATTGCCCAGATCGTCTCGATGTGGACGGGTATCCCGGTGATGCGCATCGCACAGGAAGAATCAGCCCGCCTGCTGGAGATGGAGAGCGCGCTGCATAAGCGCATCATCAGCCAGAATGAGGCGATTGACACCATCAGCCGCGCCGTCCGTCGCGCGCGCGCTGGCTTGAAGGACCCCAAGCGCCCAATCGGCTCGTTCATCTTCCTCGGCCCGACTGGCGTGGGTAAGAGCGAGCTGGCGAAGTCGCTGGCGGAGTTCATGTTTGGCAGCGAAGACGCCCTGGTCAAGATTGACATGTCCGAGTTCATGGAGCGCCATGCGGCGGCTCGCCTGGTCGGCGCGCCTCCCGGATATGTCGGCTACGAGGAGGGCGGCCAGCTGACCGAGGCGGTGCGGCGCAAGTCGTATAGCGTCATCTTGCTCGACGAGATCGAGAAGGCGCACCCCGATGTCTTCAACATGCTGCTCCAGATTCTTGAGGACGGCAAGCTGACCGACGCGAAGGGCCGCACGGTAGACTTCCGCAACACGATCATCATCATGACCTCGAACGTCGGCGCGTCCCTGCTCAACAAAGAAGCCGCCATCGGCTTCACGCAGACCAAGGACAAAGCGCGGCAGTTCCAGTCGGAATATGACTCGATGCGCGACAAGGTGCTTGGCGAGTTGAAGAACACCTTCAAGCCGGAGTTCCTGAACCGCATTGACGCCACCATCGTCTTCGCCAGCCTGCGCCGCGAGGATGTGCGCCAGATCGTTGATCTGCTGCTCAACCGCGTACGGACGCAACTGACGGAGCAGCAGGTCGAACTGCTGGTGCCGGAGATGACAAAGGACGCGCTGGTAGACAAGGGCTACGATCCGGAGTATGGCGCGCGTCCACTGCGCCGCACCATCACGAACCTGATCGAAGACCCGCTGGCCGAAGGGCTGTTGCAGGGCAAATATCGCCCCGGCGACATCGTGGAGGCCGTGCTGCGCGAGGGGAATGTCGAGCTTGAGGTGCATGAGCGGCGCGATGATCTGCTCAACGAGTTGCCAGCCCCACCAGAGGCGGCGCTCTCGGCAGGCGATGAGCCATCGCGTTAGCCGACCGACAGCGTGACGCTGAGGCGGGCGCGTTCCGGGAAGAACCTTTCCGGAACGCGCCCGTTTCGCATATCATCATGCAGAATGGCTTGAACGTGTCAGTCGTTGCGGTGTGTTGACGGGCGAGGCAAGCATAGGGTGCGGCGCATGGATGATCTGAACAGCATGTCAGGAGCAATCATCGTTGGGCCTTATCGCTATCTTCTGTGGCGCAACTGGGTTCCAGACAACCGACGACGCCTGCTGTGGGTCATGCTCAACCCCAGTACGGCTGATGCTACTCAGGACGATCCAACACTGGCAAGCTGTACACGCCTGAGCAAGCGATGTGGATACGATGGCCTAGAAGTTGTGAATCTGTTCGCCTTCCGAGCAGCAGACCCGAAACAGCTTCGCTCTACCTGCGATCCTGTCGGCATCGAGAATGACGAGTATTTGCAAGAGGCGGCAGAGCGCGCAGCCGCGATTATGGTGGCCTGGGGCGCGAGGGGGAACCTTCAAGGGCGCGATCACGCGACACTGGCCTTGCTCAAGAAGGCGCATTCCCAGCAGTTGCGCTGCCTCGGACGTGTGGGCAACGGTAGCCCGCGCCATCCACTCTATGTTGCAGGTGAGACTGAGCTACAGGATTTTTTGTAGCTCTCCCAGGCCATGCGCCTGCAACAAGCATTCTTGACGTTTTCTCATACAACCCGTCCGCGTGGCCAAATCGTCCAACCTGGCCGAGTGTTGGGCGTAGTTCATTCTGGTGGCGCATGTCGGCGCCGCCCCTGGTGAGAGCAAGCATGCCAAAGTCAGCTACCAAATTTGTCTGCCAGCAGTGCGGCTACGAATCTGCGAAGTGGATGGGGCGCTGCACTGATTGCGGCGCATGGAACACGATGGTCGAGACGGTCATCGTCGCGCGTCCGGCTGCCAGTGGCGCGCTCGCGGGTGGGCCAATCCTCTCGGTCGCGCCGATCTCGGCGCCCGATGTCTCGGCGGTGGCTGAAGATCGCCGCCTCACCGGCTCGTCAGAGCTTGATCGCACGCTGGGCGGCGGGCTGATGCCCGGCTCGCTGGTCTTGCTGGGCGGCGAGCCGGGGATAGGCAAGTGCGTGACTGGAGATACCCGGATCCTCGATCCTGAGACGGGCGATCTGTTACCTATTACCGAGTTTGCTCAAGGCGAACATATGACCCTTACGCTCGACGAGACCACCTATCGCCTGGAGCAGAGTCGTCCAACGCTCTTTCACGACCAGGGAATCAAGCCCGTTGTGGAAGTCCGAACGCGATTGGGGCGTACATTGCGCTGTACGCCAAATCATCCCGTACTCACGCCGAGTGGTTGGCGCGCGGTAGGCGACCTGGCGCCAAACAGCCGCATTGCCGCTCCCCGTGCACTGCCGTATTTTGGGCGCGAAACGTTGCCAGACGAGCATGTGAAACTGATCGCATACATCCTCTCCGATGGCTCAGCAACTACCTCAATCACAGTCACCAATATGCTTCCCACTGTGGAGCAAGAGCTACGGCAGATTGCCACCGCCTTCGGCATGACGTTGCGGGCTTATGATAAGCCGCACAACCGCGCTAAAGCGTATCTGTTCGTTATCCCGCTAGGAGCCAGAGCCGAGGCGCGGAGAGAGCTCGCAGCCGCGTTACGCCGTGTGGCGACAGAGCGGGGATTCTCCGTAGCGCAATGGGCTCGTACAGCGAATGTGAGCCCAGTAATGCTGCATCTATGGCGTCGCGGCGAGTGCGCCCCTAGTCATGCCGAGCTACAGCGGCTTGCGGATGCGGCGGGTGTAGCTGTTTCGGCGCTCGCGCCCGACAGTCGTGCGCTTGCTGACATGGTGACTCCAATCGCCCGCTTCCTTGAAGATATTGGGCTGCGCTTCAAGACGGCCAGAACCAAGGCCGTTCCCGCGTGCGTCTTCAGGCTTCCGCAGCCTCAACTCGCGATCTTCCTCAGAACGCTGTTCAGTTGCGATGGCTCGGTATACATCAGTCGCACAGGGCAGGCAGGCATCACATATAGCACAATCAGCGCTCGCCTTGCAGCGGACGTCCAGCACCTGCTGCTCCGCTTCGGATTCGTGACCAAACTTCGCGCCAAGTCAATGCAAGTGAATGGGGAAGCCTACACCGCCTACGAGCTTCAGTTGCTTGGAACGCCTCATGTGAAGCGTTTTCTGCGCGAGATTGGCATGTACGGACGGGAGGCGGCGAAAGCCAAGATTGATGCGCTCATCGATCCGATGAACCCTTCCACACATTTCGATACGATACCAACTGGCGGGGCATTCTGGAATGACTTGAACGTGATCTCTGGCGGCGCATCGTTTAAAGGGCTGTCGCGAGCTGCGGGCGTCACTATCCATCCAGGTCGGATTGATGGGCCACTCAGCAGAATGGTTGTCGTCTCGCTGGCTGCCGCATATGCGTCAACGAACCTGCGACGACTGGCGCATGGCGACATCTACTGGGACACCATCACCAGCATCGAACCGGCTGGAGAGGAGCGCGTCTATGACCTCACCATGCCTGACCATGCCAACTTTGTGGCAAACGACCTTGTGATTCACAACTCCTCACTGCTGCTGAAGGTGGCTGGCAACATCGCAGAGACGGGCGCCCAGACGCTCTACGTCTGCGCCGAGGAGTCGCCGCAGCAGGTGAAGCTGCGCGCCGAGCGGCTGGGCGCCTTGCACCCCAAGCTCTTCCTGCTGCCCGCGACCGAGATCGAAGCGGTGGTCGAGCAGATCGAGCGCATGCGGCCTGCGTTGGTGGTAGTGGACTCCATTCAGACGGTGGCGACCTCGTTGATCGCCTCGGCGCCTGGTAGCGTCAGCCAGGTGCGCGACTGTGCGATGCAGTTGATGCGCGTAGCCAAACGCACGCAGATTCCGATCTGCCTGATTGGCCATGTCACGAAAGAGGGGTCGGTGGCCGGGCCGCGCACGCTGGAGCACATGGTAGATGCGGTGCTCTATCTCGAAGGCGAGCGCTTCCACACCTATCGCCTGCTGCGTGGCGTCAAGAATCGCTTTGGCGCGACGCATGAAGTCGGCGTCTTCGAGATGCGCGGCGATGGCATGGTGGATGTCACCAATCCATCGGGGCTGTTCCTGGCCGAACGCCGCAGCGACGCCACCGGCTCGGCGGTGGTTGTCAGTATGGAGGGGACACGCCCATTGCTGGTGGAGACGCAGGCGCTGGTGACCTCGACCGTCTTTGGCGCACCCCGCCAGACGGCGACTGGCGTGGATCGCACCCGCTTGCAGATGTTGCTGGCCGTGCTAACCAAGCGCGCTGGTCTGGCGCTCTCCACGCAAGATGTCTTTGTCAATGTGGTGGGCGGCTTTGAATTGACCGAGCCAGCCGTGGACCTGGGCATTGCGCTTGCTATCGCATCTAACTTTGTGGAGCGCCGTGTCGCGGCGGATATGGTGGCGCTGGGCGAGGTGGGCCTGGGCGGCGAGTTGCGCGCCGTGCCGCGTCTGGCGCAGCGTGTACGAGAAGCTGCGAAGCTGGGATTCCGTCGCGTTGTGGCGCCTCCTATGCGCGTGCGCGCTGAGAGTGACCCCACAAACAGTACTTCTGGGTTAGAGGTCGAGATCATCGAGGCGGCGACTCTATCAGCCGCCGTGGAGATTGCTTTAGAGTGACGGAAAACCAGGACCCAACCTGATCGTTCACCCGCGAAAACAGCGCATCGTATGCTACACTAGGGAGACAGATATTCTCGGCGCGCTGAAGGAGCGAGCGCCGCAGCCTGCGCTGCACGGACGCGCTAGCGAATGATGAGGGGAGGGCTGTCATACGCGATCACTTCCCGGCGCGCAGGTGTGTTGCGCGCCAAGCAAACGCATGAGGAGGATGCAGTGTCTGGCAGAACCATTGTGCGCGCGGTCGCTTTTGTCGTCGCCGCCGCCCTCGCGTTGGATATAGGATCCACGCTCAACGACAAGCAGCATCAGAACTGGGGACTGCCCGTTCTAGCGATTGTGGGGATTGCTCTTTTTATTGGACTCATCGCCCTGGCGCTCGCTCCATTCATCATCCTTGCCCCCTTTCACTGGATTCGTGAGCAGATTCGTAAGGCAGAGGTCAGCGACCTGATCGCGGGCGTGGTTGGCCTGGTAATCGGGCTGATCGTCGCGGCGCTGCTGGCCCTGCCACTCTCGCAGCTCAACTTCGCCGATGTGGGACGTTGGGCGCCCAGCGCCGCCGCGCTGATCTGCGCGTGGCTGGGCATCACGATTGCCGTCATGCGCAAAAGTGACTTCACCCGCATGCTCTCGGCGGCGTTCAATGGCCGGGCGCTGCGACGTGCGGCGCGCGAAGAACACGACGCCGACGAGCGCGACGAGCGTGACGATCATGACCACAACGATCAGCACGATCAGCACAACGGCGCCCGCCTGCGCGACCGCCTGACGGGCCGAGGCGCACGGCGCACAAGCGACCGCATCCTGGTGGACACCAGCGCCATCATAGATGGCCGCATCGCCGACATCAGCATGACCGGGTTTATCACTGGCACTCTGGTGGTGCCGCGCTTTGTGCTCGAAGAACTCCAGCACATCGCCGATTCCGCCGACAGCATGCGGCGGCAGCGCGGGCGGCGCGGCCTCGAAATCTTGCAGCGGCTGCAGAAAGACACCACCGTGCCAGTCGAGATCTCCGACGCCGACGCTGACCCCGTCGAGGTGGACGCCAAGCTGGTCAAGTTGGCCCGCCAGTGGCGCTGCGCCATCATCACCAACGACTTCAACCTCAACCGCGTCGCGGAGCTACAGGGCGTGAAGGTGCTCAACATCAACGAGCTGGCGCACGCCGTCAAGCCGATTCTGCTGCCGGGCGAGGAGATGACGATCAAGATCATGCAGGAAGGCAAGGAGCCGGGTCAGGGCGTCGGCTACCTCGATGATGGCACGATGATCGTCGTCGAGAATGGCAAGGCGTATATGCAGTCCACCATCGAGGTCACGGTGACGCGCGTGCTGCAAACGGTGGCTGGCCGCATGATCTTCGCGCACCCCAAGCAGACGGCGCCGAATGTCGCCGCCGCCCGCCGCACCGGCACCGCTTGAGCGCGATGGGGCAAGCGGAGGTGGGTCCGACAAGGGGAGCAGTGGCGGCGCTTGTGATCGCCACTGCTCCTGGCGCTGCTCCAGGGACGCGCGACCTGCTCTGGCGCCATGTGCTGGGGCGTCCTCTCATCTCCAGGCCGCTGCATGAACTGAAATCAGTGGATGCGCTCGGCTTCTGCGGGCTAGTAGCGCCACTGGGGCGCCGCAGCAACGGACTCGAGTTACTCCATTCCATAGCGCCGTCCGACTACAACCAATTTATAACCCCGCCAGACAACACCTGGTTCAAAGCGCTCGCTGCGCTATGTGACACTCCCATCTTTAGCACATGGATCATTGTCATTGACGCGGCATTCCCCCTCATGACAGCCGCAACGATGCGCGCGGGCCTCCGCGCCGCCAATCAAACGGGAATTGCAATCGCAGGTGA
>JAICSR010000257.1 GCA_025936795.1 Ktedonobacterales bacterium
AATCCACTCGCCACCGATCCGCACGTCATTGTGGACGTAGGAGTCCTGGTTATTGGGATCGCTGTAATACTGCGACAGGATGTCGTTGTACTCGGTACCTGCCAGGTTGGCGAAGGTGTCATGCAGGGCTTGGTAGATCGTTCCCTGCGGCGTATTCGTATCGGTGTTCCACTTACTCCCCCAAAAGATCAGGTAGACCACTGGATGCTGCTGCACCGGACTGCCAGGCCGTAGTGGCGGATTGCAGGGGTCGCCGTCGCCACACTTGGCAGGGTCTTCGCTCAATGGCGCCAGGTTCTGGGCGGCCTTCGCGGAGAGTTGGGCCTTCTGGGCCTGGACGCGCGGGGTGGCCAGGGCAGGTGGGGCGACGTTGGCGCTGGCGACCAGGGCCAGCGCGACCAACGACAGCAGCGTGACTATCCGGGTCACGCGGGGAAAGCTTCGGGCGTGCAAACAACACCTCTGTGGTTCTGTGAGGACTACCCGCTACGCGGATAGCGCAGGCGTACGCTCCACGTTGAGCGCGGGAGGGCTGAGGTCAGCCGACAGTGAGCCGACGACATGTGGTGGGGTCGATAGTGTGGTTCAGGCTCTTGCGCATGCCCTGAGGAGCGCTGCCAGCGTGTGGGGCGCCAGGGGAACGGCGAGCTAACACAGATTGATACGCTGGAGGTTACAGATGGCGACAAGGTGCGAGAAGTGTGAGGTAGCCAATGCGCGATAGGAAGCTCTCTGTCGCACTCATGGCGCGCTGGGCAGGCGCTGCTGGCGCTCGCTCTCCGCTGGCCTCTCCGTTGGCTGGGCATGCGAGGCGTGGTGTGAATGATCCACGCGCCGTTGCAGCGCTGGGACGATGGCGCCCATAATCACGACCTCGACGATGGCGGCGACCGGGAGCGCGAGGATACCGCCGATGATGCCTAGCAGCTCCGTTCCCAGGATGACCGCGATCACCACCGTCAGCGGATTGATCTTCACCGTGCGCATCATCACATAGGGGATCAGCACATGACCCTCGATCTGCTGAATGAGGATGTACGCCACGATCACTTCAAGTGCGGCGATGGGCGAGATAGTCAGCAGCGCGACAATCGCCGCGACGCCACCACTGATCCACGGGCCGAAATAGGGGATGATCTCCATGAGGCCAGCCACGATACCGAGGAGCGTCGGATAGGGAATGCCGAGCAGCCAGTCAGCCCCTCCACTGAGGACCCCGATCACCAACATGTTGATGCCCACCCCACGCACGTAGCCACTCAAGCGGATGCCCATGTCAATCAGCATGTCGGACACCACCGCGCGCGACTGCTCCGGAAAGACGCTGAGAATGAGCGGCTTCAGTTCCTCGACGCCCGTCAGCCAGAAGAACGCCATCACTGCCACCAGCACGATGCTGAGCAAGATCGACCCTGCAGTTTGCGGCAGCGAGATCGCATACGACAGGACGCCGTCAGCGAGGCCAGTCAGCGACGAGCGCATCGAATTGAGCGCGCTACTAAGCTGCGGGCTGCCACTCAACGTCTGCTCTAGCCCGGTCACTAATCCGCCGATGCGATTCATATAGCTGGGGAAGTTGTTCACCAGATGCGTCACCTGGGCAATCAGCGGTCGCAAGAGAATCCAGATCAGCAGCGCCAGAATGAGCACCAGACACAGATAGACAAGCAGCACGGCCAGAGGGCGCGGCACATGCCAGCGCTGGAGCCGATCAACCACCGGACGGATGCCCTCGGCAAAGACGATGGCAGTGAAGAGCAGCAGGAAGACGAATATGCCCTTGAGCAGCACGATCCCGATGCAGATGAAGAGCAGCGCGATGCCTGCGATGAGCCAGAGGGTGCGGGGCGCCACCGAGACCTGGAGCCAGCTCCGCCGCTCGCTCTCGCCAGACGCCGTCTCCGCTGGAGTGCGACGAACATCCATGTTCGCGATTCCGCTTTCTATCCGTCAATGCGGTGGTGTGATGTCCTTGCGATTGCTCGCTATCATTCCCCGTTCCTCACACCCTACACGCATTCCTGATACCGCTCTCGCGCCGCCAACCACCAGTGGCGCGCGGCCAGGCGCGCGGCTGGGCGCACGGCTGGGCGCACGGCTGGGCGGCCTCTCAGCCGAAATACCTGTGGACTGATTCTTGCTAAACTTTTAGGTTGGCTGGCGCATGCCAAGACGCACGACGATGGAAAGGCAGACTCGTTCGCGACTGTGACCTGGCTCCGGCGGGCTACGAGGGCGACCGATGCGATCCGCGCCAGATTTCGATAGTCTCTTTCGATAGTCTCTAGTGATCCGGAAGGAGAACGCATGGTCGCAATCAAGGATGGAACTGACATCTTCTCGCCCTTGGCCGACGAGCGTGAACGCCTCGCGCAGCGACTCGACGAGCACTGTCGCGAAACGATTGGAGACCAGGCCGGTCAGTTGACGATGGCGGTCAACCATGCGCTCGCCTCTCGCGGAAAGTATATTCGCGCGTTGTTGCTGCTCGATGCCTGCCGTGCGGTAGGCGGCGACCCCGACCTCATCTTTCCAGCGGCGTTGAGTACTGAGTACGGCCACATCGCCAGCCTCATCCACGACGACATCATGGACGGCGACACCGTGCGCCGTGGTCAGGACACCGTGCACGTCCGCTATGGGCTTGACGCGGCTGTGCTGGCTGGCGACGCATTCATCTTCATGGCGTTCCTGGGCTACGTCGAGTGCCACGACCAGGGAGTCAGCGCCGAACGCGCGCTGGAGGCGATTCGCAAGCTCAGCCTGACCTGCATCGCGATGTCGCGCGGTCAGGCGCTGGAGGCCGATATGGTGGGCCGACCAGAGACGACCGAAGCGGCCTACTTTGATGTCGTGCGGCTGAAAACCGCCGCGTTCTGCCGCGCCGTCTGCGAGATTGGCGCGCTGCTCGGCGGCGGTGATGAGCGCGCCATCAGCGCGCTTGGCGCATTCGGCGATAACCTGGGCGTCGCGTTTCAGGTCGTAGACGATGTGTTGTGCTACGACTTGACTGCCGTGGGGTTGGGCAAATCCACGCTGAGCGACCTGCGCAATCGCCGAGCCACGCTGCCGGTGATCTATGCGTTGCAGATGGGAACGCCGGGCGAGCGCAGTCGTGTGCGCGAACTCTTCGCCGCGCAGTGTGATGACGAGGGCGCGCTGCGCGAGCAGCACACCGAACTCACTGGTATCCTCCACTCGACCGGCGCGCTAGAACGGGCGCGCACAGTCTCGCAGGCTCATACGCAACTGGCGCGGGCCAATCTGGGGGTACTGCCGCCGTCCGATGCGCGCGAGCGCCTGGCCGCGTTAGTGACGCTGCTGGCGGTGCGCGACCGATGAGCACGGAGACTGAGCGGGCGTCGCACGAGCGCCAGGCGCCCCGAACCGACCGGGCTGAGAGCAAGCGCGCCACGGGTGTGATGGAGAGCGCCACAAGCCTGGCCGCTCCACTGACTGAGCAGGTCGCGCCACCCCTGCTCGATGAAACGATCAGCCGCGCGGAACGTCTGCTGCTGGGCGCGCAACGCGACGGTGACCACTGGCTCGGCGCGCTCTCGTCGTCTGCGCTGGCCACCGCCATCGCCATCGCCGCGCTCTGGGCGACCGATGCGCGCCAGTATGCCGAGCGCATCGCTGCGGGACGCGCCTGGCTGCTCGCCACGCAGCGCGCCGATGGCGGCTGGGGCGACGCGCCCTCGGCGGAGTCGAACATCAACTCCACCAGCCTGGCGCTGGCATCACTCACGCTGACGGCGGCGTCATCCACACCTCACGACACGGCGGAGGCGGATGCGCTGGCGCGTGGCGAGCGGCGCCTGGGCACGCTGGGTGGCTGGCAGGCGGTTGGCGACCCGAACCGCTGCACACTGAGTGGGCCATGCCGCACGGTCGCCGCCATCGCGGGCATCCTCGACTGGGCGACGCTCAAGCGACTGCGGCCAGAGGTGATCTTGCTGCCCCCTCGGCTGCGGCGCGCCATCTCCACCACCTTCCCCGCCTACCTGAGCATCTCGACGCTGCATGCCGCCAGCGCGCCACATCCGCTGAACGCCCTGCCCAGCTATCCGCGCGCGGTGGAGGCGGCGCTAGCATGGCTCGCGCGCGCGCAGGGGCCGAATGGCTCATTTGAGGAGTCAGCCTTCCTCTCGTCGGTCATCATTCTCTGCCTGCGCAGGGCCGGGCATGGCGCGCTGCCCTGGCTGACGGACGCGACACGCTTCGTCGTCGCGAACCAGCGGCCCGATGGCTCGTGGCCGATTGACCGCGACCTGGAGTGCTTCGACACCGACCTCTCGATCTTCGCGCTGCTGGAGGATGACGGCGCGGTTCCCGGCGCTGACCGCGTGCGCGGCTGGCTGCTCGACCATCAGTACCGACAGCGCTGCTTCCCGACCTCAGCGGCGCCCGGTGGCTGGCCCTGGGCTATGCCGGCTGGCTGGCCCGACGCCGACGACACCGCCTTCGCCTTGCTGGCGCTGGCGCGGCTGGGGCCGCCCCGCGACGCAGCGGAGCGGGCAGCGCGGCTGCGTGGCGCGCGCTGGCTGGCGAATATGCAGAACCGCGATGGCTCGTGGTCTACCTTCGTGCGCAACTCGCGCATGCCATTCGACCACGACTGCCCCTATGTGACGGGGCATGCCCTCAGCGCGCTCCAGGCGCTCGGCTATCTGGAGAGGCGCCCGTGGATTCGTGACCGTGCGCTGGCGTATCTGCGGCGCGTACAACGCTATGATGGCACGTTCGCTTCGATCTGGTTCCGCGAGGCGACCTGTGGCACGGCGTCTGTGCTGGAAGCGCTAACCGAGCTGGGGCTAACCGATGATCCAATGGCGACGCGGGCGCGCGCCGCGCTGCTGCGGCTGCAGAACGATGACGGCGGCTGGGCCGGGCAGCGCTTGCAGGCCAGCACGGCTGAGGAGACGGCGTGGGCGATGCTGGCGCTGTCGCGTGGCGCAGCGGATGCGCTCTCGCGCGCGGCGGCGCTGCGTGGTGCGCAGTGGCTGATCGAGCATCAGCAGGCGGATGGCGACTGGACGCCTGCGCCGATTGGCCTGTACTACAGCGCGATGTGGTACTCCGACACCTGGTATGCGCTGGCGTTCCCGCTCCAGGCGCTCAAACGGGTGAGGGCAGCGCATGACAACATCGGCTAGCTGGGGCGCGCGATTGGCGCGCTGGGGGCGCAAGCTGCTGGCGCATCTGGAGATGACACGCCCGTACACGCTCTTCCACTCCGGGCTGCTCGCCGTGGCGGGCGCGGTGGTGGCGTCGGGCGGACATGTCGCGACCTGGCGCGCGGGGCTGGCGGCGGTCGTGACGATTTGCGGGTGGGAGGCGGGCCTCTACGCAGGCGACTATTACGACCGCCGACTCGATGCCATCAGCAAGCCGACGCGCCCGATTCCCTCTGGCCGTGTCTCGCCGCGCGAAGCGTTCACGACGATGCTGGCGCTGATCGCGGTTGGCTATCTGGCCTCGCTGGCGCTGGGCTGGGCCAACCTGGGGCTGGCGGTCCTGACGACCGCGCTAGGCATCGCCTACTCGAAGACCTTCAAGTCGCATGCGCTGGCTGGCAACTTCGACCGTGGCGTGCTGGGTGTCTGCGCCGTCGCATTCGGCGCGCTCGCGGCGGGCTGGGGGCCATTGGCGCCGCTGCTGCTGTTGGCTGCGCTGGTGTTCTTCCACGACTCGGCGACCAACCTCGTCGGCGCCATCCGCGATGTGGATGGCGACCGCGCGGCGGGCTACCGCACCGTGCCGGTCGTCTATGGCGTGGGACGCAGCAGCCGCATCGCCTCGACACTGGCGGCGCTGGCGATGCT
>JAICSR010000291.1 GCA_025936795.1 Ktedonobacterales bacterium
GATGAAGCTGAAGGCCTCGGTCGCCTGGCGCAGCTCAGGCCGCGCATCCCATGCCGGGCCGTAAACTGCGCGCAGATCGTCCTCAGAGGGGGCTATGAGGGGCTGCGTCACGCTGGCGCGGGCGAGGCCATCCGGCTCCAGCGCCGCGACGCGCGCCAGATAGCGCCCGACGACAAAGCGCGGGGCGGCAGGCGCCTCAATTGTCGTGTCGTGCAGGTCTGTGTCTGGCTGTGCTGTCATATCCATCCAGTCGTCGCATCTCCCGTCGCCTGTGGGCGAAGGGTCGGGGGTGAGGTCGCAGGGCCGTCGCAGTATACCATCTGGCGCACAAGCGGGCGGCGCTCAAACGGGCGATGCATTGCGGTCGCGCTCGCCGGTGATACACTGAGCGCAAATGGGGTCTGGCCTCGTAACAACGGGCGGGAGTGGCGAACTGTTGGAGGCGGCATGAGCGACTCACGCTGCGCCGCGTGCAATCGGATGACGGCCCGGCGCTGTTTGCGATTGATGGCGACCCAGCGACCCATCGCTATAGTCCCGCTGGGCCAGCGCTTAAGCTTGCCGACGCCATTGAGCGATTGCGCGTGTGGATGCGGCGCTGGGAGATGTACGGCGTTGGCTACTGGGCAGTCGCGCGCTCGTCGTCGCAGGACATCATCGGGTTCGGCGGCGTGCAGCGCATCGTCTGGCGCGCACGAAGCGCTGAACCTGTACTACCGCTTCACACCGAGCGCATGGGGCCAGGGCTACGCCGCGGAAATGGCGCACATGGCTGTGGCCCTGGCGCGCCAGCATCTCCCAGGCTTGCCCGTCGTCGCGCTCGTGCGCCCAGCAAACATTCCCTCCCTGCGCACTGCTGAACGTGCCGGGCTGGCGCGCCACCCTGATCTGGATGACACCGAGCATGCGGTTCTCGCGCAGGGCTGGGACGCTCGCTAGCCCCTCGGTGTGTAGATGTGGCTGGCTAACCCCCTCCCTGCCGCGTTACTCGGCGTCACCCACGCAGAGCCGCTGATACTCCGCTGAGGCGAGGAAGCGCGGCACGAAGAACTGTGCGGCGACAGCCAGATTCAGCGCCGGGATGCGTTCCGGCGGCGTGAACAGCATCGCGTCGCCCTCGCCCAGCACGACATCCGCCTGGCGAGCGTTTGTGCGGGCGCAGTAGACATGCCACTCGGCCAGCGCGCCAGAGCCAGTGCTGGAGGGGCGCAACCCCTCCCAGAAGAGCGCCAGCGTCCCAGCCACGGCTAGTCCCGTCTCCTCCAGCAGTTCGCGGCGCGCCGCCTGCTCCGGCGCCTCGCCCGGCTCGATCCCGCCGCCCGGCATGCTCCACTGCCCCGGCGAGACACGCGCCTCCTTACCGCGCAGTTGCATCAGCAGCCAGCCGCGCGCATCCACCAACAGCACACCCGCCACGCGCCGCTCGATCACCAGCTCGCTCGTTGGGTCGCTCATAGCCATCCTTTCGCCATCACACAATCGGAGTAACCCTGATGCGGGTACACCTCTGGGTTCCAGTCCGCGCAGGCGGACTTTGCGGCCCGATAGGGCCCTCCAGCCGCGCCCCCTCCAGCCACGCCCCCGCCAGCCGCGCCATCAGCCGAGCGGCAGCGCCCACGAGTCGCGGCGGGGGAAGAGCGCGGGCAGCAGCGCTTTCGCCGCGCCCTCCGCCCAGACATCCGGGAAGGCGTGACGTAGCTCGCGCAGATCACGGTAGCCAAAGAGCAGTTGCAGGAAGACGCCCGGCGGGAAGCCGGCGTTTCCCTCGCCCCAGATCGGTCGCTGCCAGTCGCTGACCTCGGCCAGCCCTCCCTCGCCCCACAGCATGCGCAGGCCGCCGCGATAGAAGTCGAGCAGCAGCTCGCCCGTGTAGCCCGCGAAGGGCGAGGCGGCCAGGCGCCGCTCCAGCACAGGCGCGAGCGTGCGCAGCAGCGCAGGCAGATCGGCCACGCGCACGTACCAGGCGTAGGGCGAATTGAACGGCTGCGTGTTGACCATCGCGGGCAGCGCCGCCACCGCTGGGTGCCCCTGCGGCAGCGCGAAGGCGAGCAGGTGAACTGCCCGCTCACCATACGTTGTGGACGTTTCCTCAGCCAGCCGCTGATAGGCGCGCAGTAGCGCAGGCAGCGCGCCAAGCCACAGGCCGGGACGCATCCAGAGGGCATAGACATCGAACATGCCGTCGGAGGTGCGCATCGCCACCAGCGTGTAGCCCACCACGGCGCCGCTCGCATCCTCGATCACACAGACACGCGGGAACGAGTCGCCCGCCGGATTGCTCTCCAGCGCCGCCCAGCGCCAGTAGCGCGCGTCAATCGGCGTGGAGACCAGTGCGCTTGCTCGCTCCTCATCATAGAGGCGCGCCACCGTGGGCAGGTCGGCCTCAGCCGCCTGACGCAGCGCGAACGGCTCTGGCTCGCCCTCCTTCGCCGCTGGGATGTCAGCCGAGGTGACGCGGACGCCGTTCTCCAGCTCGACAGCGTATTCATAGCCGAACTGACGGTAATACCACGAGATGCCCGTAATCACCTGCGCCAGCTCGCCCTGCGCCTCGCTGCGCGCGTGGATCAGGCGGAATACCTCGCGCACCAGCCCGCGCCGTCGCATCTCTGGCAGGCTGCCGACGATCTCTGGCCGCCCGACGGGAATGCGGATACCGTCGTACTCCCAGGCCTCGCTGAGCAAGCAGGTCGCCGCCACCACCTCGCCAGTCGCCGGGCGCTCCACCAGCGCGAAACCGTCCTGGCCAATCAGCGGATCGCGTCCAGTCAGCATGTCGCGTGTCCAGGTGGCCGCGCGCTGGCCCGGCGGGTCTTGCTCTTTGCGCCGGAAGACCAGGCCGTAGAACGTCGCCAGCCGCTCCACATCGGCGGCGGTAGACCAGCGCAGCAGGAGACCATCGCCCAGGTCGCGGCGGTAGGCCGGGTCAGCCAGCGTGCGTCGCGTGCGCTCGTCGGCGGGACTCGCCGGAGTCGCATCCATCATCATTGTTCCCCCTTCCTCATAGCTCTCGCTGCACAGTATGCCATAGCGCAGGGAGTGCGATGCGCGGGTGATGCGCGGGCGTCGCGGGAGGGGGGTGCATGTGCTCATTGCGCGAATTGCCGACAACTCCGGACAATTCCCGTCAATTTTAGGACTTTTGTGAGCAACGGTAGCCACATCGGACTACAGCAAGGCAGGTGTGTGACCACATGAGCGGCCAGTGTTTTATCATCACCAACAGTGAAATCAAGCGGCCCCATGGCCGCCTGGTAGCTACTTTACATAGTAGCAGCCAGACGGGTCTCTTGCAGAGCGCTTGTGGGGTGGTTATGCTTCTCACATTCTGTGATTATGGCCCGGCACGCGAACAATGGCGTCATCGCGTGAACGCCACGAACGCGCCCCATGTTGCGGGGCGGCGTGGTCTGGCGCCAGTAAAAGCGAGCAGTAGACATAGCACAGGGAGGTAGTATCTGTATGGCTCAACCGGCGAGTGGCGTGCCAGGCTATGGCGCGCCAGGCAGTGATCTAGTAACAGCCGCGCCGCAGGGCGCCATGGTGGCAGGGGCGCCGGAAGAGAAGGCGCTGCCGTTGCCAGGATGGCTCGTCAAGCTGTACTACATCTTCCCGATCATCCTCTATCTCCCTGACGCCATCTTCAACTACTACGTCTATTCTGATGGCATCACTGCGCAGAGTAATACGATCGTTGGACAGGTGTTCTGGTCGGTCGTCTGGGGTTTCGTGGCGGTCGGCGTCGTCGGCATGGCATACTTGCTCTCGGTGCTGGCGCCGTGGCACTGGAGTCAGAATCACCGCTTCCAGGCGTTCTTCTGCGGTGTTGGCGTCGTCGTCGCTACGGTCATTACGACGTGGAATAGCCTCTCCTATCGCAGCGACCACTTCGTTCCCTTCAAGCCAGACCAGTGGGCCGAGGCGATCTGGCCACAACTGCATACGCTCAACATCAGCCTGACGATGGTGCTGGTCGCCGTCGCGCCGCCGTTCTGGGGCCTCTTCTGGGCCGTCGTGCAGCCGACTGAGAAGAATCGCGACCTGCGCCACCTCCAGATGTCGCACGCTGAGCGTGTGATGAAGACGCAGCAGGAGGCCGAACTCAAGCGTATTCGCGCGGAGGCCAACGCCACGGTGCGCGAGGCGCAGGTGCGCGGCATGGCGCAGACAGCGGTAGCGGTGCGCGAGCAGGCGGGTGGCTTCCTGGCGCAGCGACGCGCGGCCCAGGCCAACGCGCTTGCCGCAGGCGAAGAGACGCCCGCGCTCGCAGCGGGCCAGGGAGCGGACTCCGATCCGCTCAGCCTGCCAGCGCTCAACGCGCCTGACGCGGCGACGATTGTGACCACGCCAGCCAGCGAGCCAGAACCGACGCGCCTCTTCGCGCCGAGCCGACGCGATCTGGCGGGCGCTGGGCGCGGCTCATCGCGCGAGATGTATAACCATGCGGCGCCTGCGACGACGGTGGCGCGGCCAGAGCCAATCGGCGCGCGTGCGGCGATGTCGCAGCCAGCGCTGCTCAGCGACACCACGCCCGATACGCTCAGCGGCGTGGCCGATGCGGATGTGGCAGCCTCGTGGCCCGCGCGCCCACGGCCCAGCGTTGGCGCTGGCATCGCCGCCTTCTTCCCCAGCGACAACGACGCGATGACCGGCACCACCGGCCCACGTCCAGCCATTCGCCGTGGCGTGGAGCCGAGCCAGCTCTTGCGCACGATGAATGAGCCGAATGCGCGCATCGTGCAGCAGGTGGACGATGTCGTGAGCGAACTACGCGCCTCAGGCATTCAGCCAGTGCAGCGCGATGTCGTGGGACGCTTGCAGGAGCGCTACAACGTAGACGAGCCAACCGCCAAGAAGATGGCTTCGCTCTACCGCGCGGCGAAGAAAGAGAATCGCGTCTAGCGCCAGCGCGCAAATCAGACATCCAAAGAGTACCAGTGCACGGCGGGTCTGCAAGTCAGGCTCGCCGTGTCATGTTATGATGCGAACGGATATACGCTTTTGCGTATATGTGCGTAGGTAGCGTGGCGGGTCAGCGGGAAATCGAGAGGATGCGTATGTGGGAGCCAGATCGAGCGGACATGACGCAGCCGTCTGCTAGCGAGCCAGCGCAGATGCGTGGCGGTCAGCGCATGGTAGGTGAGCGGCCAGGCGTACCGCTACGCTCGCTGGCGCGCTCGTTGCTGGTGGCGACGCTGCTTGCGGCCAGCCTGCTGGTAGCGCTTTCCGTTGCGCACATCCCGCAGGCGTCGCCGGTCTGCGCCTGTGGCCTGGGCAATACCGTCAC
>JAICSR010000353.1 GCA_025936795.1 Ktedonobacterales bacterium
AGGAATCACCGTCGAAGCGATGAACGGCTTCTCCAAGGTGATCGCCTCGCCCACCGAGCCAGCGCCCGGCTTGCCCACGACAACATCGCAGGCCGCCATGTAGGGAGCGATGAGCGCGATATAGGGCAACGTGGCGACTCGGCTGAGTCCAGACACGCGCCTGCGGATGTCGCTATTGTGGCCGGTCGCGACGACGCACTGGATATCAGGACGCGCATCGAGCAAGGTATAGATGGTCTTGATGATCTGCGCTGAGCCTTCTGCGCCGCCCTGGACATAGGCCGTAAATAGCGCTGGGTCAAGCCCCAGGCTCACGCGAGTCTCTGCGCATGAGGCGGTGTAGTCGCTCAGAAATTGCCGACGTACCGGTCGCCCCGTCAATGCCACGCGGGATGTCTCTATGCCTGCCTCAAGCAGACCATCGAAGATTTCTCGCGTCGATGCCAGGTAGGCGCTTGCCCGCTTTTCTGTGGTCCACATGTGGTGCAGCGTCAAATCGGTCACTTGAAAGACGACGGGGATGGTACGCCGCAGCGTCGCCAACACCTGCGTAACCTCGTACGAGAGCATCGAGTGGGTGCTGATGATGAGATCGGGAGCGGCCTCGGTGATGATGCGTGCGAGTCGGTTCCGCGTCAGGAGGTGCAAGACTGCGTGCATGCGCGTGGCCCCGGCCTCCGTGTCGGTAACCTTCATCACCTTCGACCATCCGGTCACCGCGTACCTACTCGCATACGAATAGAACGAGCCTACGATCTGTGGATGTGAATTAACCACGACAACTGTAAACGCTTCGTCAAGCATCTCGCCAAGCGCTGCGGACATATTGACATGCCCACCACCAGTGGACGACGTCACGATCAGAATCGTGGGCCGGATCGGATGTATCGCCATGAATCCCATCTCTCGCCTGGTCACAGCGCATCGTGTGAAAGCGCCCTGAGTCGCAAGGTGGTTTGCCGCGTCGCTCTGGCGCTCAGCGCGATGCCGGCCAACCACCTCAGATCATCGGGGTATCACTGCCTGAGCGCTACGCCTTGTTCAGCCGCTCGATCACCTTGCCGAAGCGCTCGACCCCGGTCACATCACCAGGCGAGACGATTACCACCAGATGCTTGACTCCGACCTTCGCAAAGCCACTGATCGCCTCGGCCACCTCGTCCGCCTCGCCACAGATGCCCGTCTCGCCTTCGGGGCGCGTCTCGCCGGGCGCGAGGATGCGCGCGAAAGTGCCCGCCGTCAGCGTCAACGTCGCGGGGTCGCGCCCGACCTCCTGGCATGCCGCCAGCATCGGCTGCCAGGCCGCCTCCACCTTCTCCGGCGTCCGATGCCAGACGGTATTGAAGGCGTCGGCGTACTGCGCGACAAGCCGCAGCATGCGTGGTTGGTGCGCGCCAATCCAGATCGGTGGCCCGCTGTGCGAGGGGCCGCGCGGGTGCATCTCGCACTCACGCGCGTCATAATACTCGCCCGTGAAGTCCACCTTGCCCTCGCGCAGCAGCGGCAGAATGATCTTCAGCGCCTCCTCGAAACGCGACGCCTTATGATCGAACGGATAACCGAAGGCGTCATACTCCGGCTGATGCCAGCCCGCGCCCAGCCCAAGAATGAAGCGGCCCTCGCTGATCTCATCCAGCGCATCGGCCATCTTCGCCAGCAGCGCCGGATTGCGGAACGACGTACAGGCGACCAGCGGCCCTAGCTGGATGCGCCTGGTCGTCGCCGCCACGCCGCTCAGGAAGGTGAACACCTCCCACTGGCCACTGACAGGAGTATCGGGCATGCCATAGAGCAGGTGATCGGCGAGCCAGTACGAGTCGAAGCCGACCTCCTCGGCTACCTGCGCCATCTGCCGGATGTCGCTGAAGCGCGGCGTCCGTCCGTTCGGCGCGTCGGCGCCCATGTCGTTCTCGCCCAGCGACGGCATCACGCCAATTTTCATGCGCTCAGTTGTCTCAGCCACGCGCTACTCCCCTCGTGTCTCGGCTCGTGTCACGGTTTCCAGCGATCAATCGCTCACAGCGCCATCAGGCGAACATGCGCGACTACTTGACCCATTCTGGCATCTCGTCGTGGTCAATGCCGAAGTGGTGCGCCACCTCATGCAGGGTCGTCGCGCGCACCTGGCGGCGGATACGCTCCAGATCACCGCCACAGTAGCGCTCGATTGGCCCGCGATAGATCGTAATGACTTCTGGCCCTACCTCGCCAGCGCCACGCCGCGTCAATGATACGCCGTGGTACAGGCCCAGCAACGTATGCCCCTCTGGCACACCCGCCTGCCGCAACGTCTCGGCGTCTGGCTCCTGCTCGGCCTGCACGACGACATTGCGCATATACTCGTCGAAGGTGTGCGGCACGGCGGTCAGCGCCTCCGCGATCAGCGCATCGAAGGTCGCGGCGTCCACATGTGCGTCGCCCTGCTCGCCGCGCTCGGCTGACGGCGGTGGCGGCGGCTCTGGACGCGGCGTGGGCCTGCGCGGCTGTTGCGGCGCGCCATGTGGGTCGGCCTCCAGCGTCTGGAACGCCCACTTCGCCAGTGGTGAATCCGTCATCATGAAGGCCGCCGCCACCAACAGCCCGGCGATGCCCAGCACAATCACCAGCGCGCCCACGCCGCCGATACTCGCGCCACCGATAGCGCCGCCGATCAGCGCCAGCGCCAGAATCGCCGCCAGCATGCCGAAGAACTGCCCGGCGCCATTGGGATTGGCGCTGGCGTGTCCACCAAACGGGTCGTCAACTGGAGTCGCCGTCGCGGCAGTGCGCTGGCCAAACACATTGATGACGTCGCCCATGGGCGCGCCGCGTCCCTCGCGCTGGTTGTCATACTCCACGCGCGCCTGCGGATCGCTGAGCGTATCATACGCCTCGTTCAACTGGCGCATGCGACGTTCCGCGCGCGCTCGCAGCGCGTCAGGAGCGCCCGCATACCGGTCGGGATGCCAGAGCTTCACCAGCCGGTGATAGGCGCGCCGCAATTCGTCAGGCGTCGCGGTGGGCGCCGCGCCCAGGCGCGCATAGAAATTGGGCAGGCCCGAAGGCTCGTCGCCGTCGTCTTGCTGCTCGCCTGGATCATCCGTCTCGTCTTGCGCCTCAGCGGCGCCATCCGACAGGCCAACGCGCTCGCCACGACGTTCACTGCCAAACGGGTCCAACCGTGAAGTGCTCGGCATGCGGCGTCTCCTCCCTCTGGGCCATCTTGCATCCTATTGTGGCGCCAGAGGTCCACTCACCGCCAGTCGCCGTCTCGCAGTCCTGCGCCATAGGCATGCGCATGCGCAATGCGCCCGCGTTTGCAGGCGCAAACGCGGGCGCACATACCTGAATAGATGGAGCCAGACTGCTGGCGCCGTGGAGCGCTAGTCCCGGCTGGGATCAGCCTCGTCGGCGCCTCCATGGGAGACGACGGGCGAGCCAACCTGGGCATGCGCGCCAAAAATCGCCAGCGCCAGCCACAGCAGCGAAGCGACAATCAGCGCCGAAGCCACCTGATGGGCAGCCAGCGGCGGCGACGCAAGCAGGCCGACGAGCGCGACGACGACCAGCGCGGGCGCCACCACCACGCCGCCGATCAACAGTCCGGCGACAATGACGCGCCACAGCGAACGCGCCGCTACAAGCGACTGGGCGCCAATCTGTGGCAGCGCGTCATCCAGCGCTCGCCGTCTGACGGATGTGAGCAACGAGACGCGGGCGTCGTGCCGTGTCGCGTCTGCCTTGGGAATGCGCCAGTGTGAACTGGAGGTCATGGGTTGGTTGAGTAACATAGGTCTATTTCTCTGCTGATGGCAACATCCTGATGCGGGTGGCCCGGAGACACACGCGGATCGAGCAAATCAATCGGTTCGTCCCGATCAACGCGACACCCTCATCGCATCCTTCCTGCCAACTTCTCTCCTCTGGCTTTCCAACGACTCATGCAAGAGGCTGTAACACGCCCCGGCTGTCATCGTTTAGCCTTCGCGTCGCTGCGTGGCCCAATAATACTCGCAGCGCGCCCGCAGATCACAGCGCTCACATTCCGGGCGCTGCGCGTGACAGATGCGCCTGCCATGCTGAATCAGGTCTACATGCATCGTGTGGCGCCACGCTGGCGGAATCTGCCGTTCGAGTTCGAGATGCGCGGCGTCGGCTGTGACTTTTGGGCCAATCAGGCCGAGGCGCCGCGTCACCCGCCAGACATGCGTATCCACCGGGAAGGCGGGCCGCCCCAGCGAGAACAGCAGCACACACGCCGCCGTCTTGGGCCCCACGCCTGGCAGCGCGAGCAACGCAGCGCGCGCATCCGCCAGCGAGAGGTCGTCAAGCTCGGCGAGGTCGGGTGCGCCGTCGTGGCGCTCACTCACCGCGCGCAACACCTGCTGGATGCG
>JAICSR010000137.1 GCA_025936795.1 Ktedonobacterales bacterium
CGGGCGACGCTGGCCCAATCGGCGCATTGGTCGCTAGCAGCCGCAGATTCTTGCGCTTCGTCAGCAGGCTGAGCGCTGCCTCCGAGTAGCTCGGCGCGATGATCGCCTCATAGAAGAGTTGCGATACCTCAGTTGCGGTCGCCTCGTCTACCTCGCGGTTGAAGCCGACGATGCCGCCATAGGCCGAGACGGGGTCGCCCGCGTGCGCGCGTGTGTAGCTCTGCGCCAGGCTGTCGCCGCAGGCCAGCCCGCACGGATTGGTGTGCTTGATGATGACCGTGGCGGGGGCGCTGAAGCTGGCGACGGCGCCGAGCGCGGCGTCGAGGTCGAGCAGATTGTTGTAGCCAAGCTCTTTGCCATGCAGCATATGCGACCCGGCGACGCTGGCGCTGAGCGGCGCCTTTTCGCGCGCCTCGTTGGCCTCATCCGCCTCGTCGGCGCGCTCATCCAGCCCGCCGCGATCCTGCGCCCAGCCGTAGAGCGCCGCCGCCTGATGCGGGTTCTCGCCGTAGCGCAGCTTGCGCAGCCGCCGCAGCCCCAGCGTCACCTGCTCCGGGAATGCCGCCTCCGCCTGCCCACGCCGCAGATAGGCCGCGATTGCTGTGTCGTAGAGCGCAGTGATCTGGAAGGCGATGGCCGCCAGCCGTCGGCGTGTCTCCAGGCTGATCGCTCCGGTCGTCTCCAGCTCGATCAGCGTTTCTTCATAGTCGTCGGGCCGCGCAATCACGGTGACGGAGGCGAAGTTTTTGGCGGCGGCGCGCAGCAGCGTCACCCCGCCAATGTCAATCTTCTCGATGGCGTCTTCCAATGAGACGCCAGGCTTCGCAATCGTCTCGCTGAAGGGATAGAGGTTGCAGACGACCAGATCAATCGGCTGAAGGCCGTGCTGCTGCAACTCAGCCATGTGCGCGGGATCATCGCGGCGCGCCAGCACGCCAGCGTGGACAGCGGGATGTAGCGTCTTCACACGCCCGCCCAGAATCTCCGGGAAGCCTGTCAGGTCGGAGATCGAGCGAACCGACACGCCTGCGCCCTCCAGCGCGCGCATGGTGTTTCCCGTCGAGAAGATCTCGACGCCCTGCTGCGCCAGCCCGGCTGCGAAAGCCTCGATACCCTGCTTGTTGTCCACGCTGATGATGGCGCGCATAGCTTCAGCTCCTCAAACACAACGAAACATTCAGCGCCGCGTGCAGGCGCGCTCCAGGCGCATTACAGGCTGCTCATCACCGCCTTGCAGATCGCCCGCAGCGTCGGAAAGACGCCCTCGCCCGTCAGCGCAGAGGCGCTGAACGTCGGCACATGGCGGCGATTCAGGTAGCGGTCGAGCGTGGCGACGGGGACAGCGCCGGGCAGATCGCGCTTGTTCCACTGCATGATGAACGGGAACGAGCCGAGGTCCCGGCCCATGCGTCGCATGTTCATTTCCAGTTCGAGCAAGTTCTGGAAGTTCTCCTCCAGCTTCTCTGGCGAGGAGTCAGCCACGTAGACGAGGCCATCCACGCCGTTGAGCACGGCGACGCGGGTGCGCTCGTAGAGTACCTGGCCCGGCACGGTGTAAAGCGCGAATCGCACGCGGAATCCGTGGACCTGGCCCAGATCGAGCGGCAGGAAGTCGAAGAAGAGGGTGCGCTCGCTCTCGGTGGCGATGGAGAGCAGATCGCCGCGCGCGGGGCGTGGGGCATGGCTGTGGATGTATTGCAGATTGGTCGTCTTCCCGCAATAGCCAGTGCCATAGTAGACGATCTTGCACTGAATCTCGCGTTTGGCGACATTGATGAGCGCCATGCGCCACCTACTCCACTGAACGTGTGCTCTCTATGCGCGCTACGACGGCGGCGCTAGCCTAGGCTAATCTTGAAAGAGCGAGTCAATCGCGCTGGCCGCGTCGCTGCGGAACTGCACATTGACCACCTGCTGCCGCGCCTGCGAGGCTCCGTGGCGCACCCGGTCGAGCACGCGCTCCAGCTCCTCGCACGATTTGCGCGCCAGCACCTTCACCAGCCCGACATGCGTCTGCTTGTCGAAGACCACCACCAGCAGCCACTGGTCGCCGATCAGGTTGCTCAGGATGCTCTCTTGCACCCCCTGCTGCAGGATGGTGCGAAAGTCGCTCTCGCCGAGAATCTCGGCGACCTGGCGCGACGAGGAGAACGCCCCAGCCATCAGCGCGCCGAGCGCCGTCAGATCACGCTGCCCCTGCTGCCCCTGTGACGCGATCAGTTGCCCGCTCTTATCGAGCAGGATGGTGTAGCTCGCGCCGGTATCGAGCGCCAGCCGCCCCAGGACACGAGCGATGTTCGTCAGCTCGCCTTCCGAGACCACCAGATTGGTGAGTTGCTCCATGCTCTCTGTCCCTCGCGGGTGGGAGGTCCACCCTCTGCTCCCCCTCGCACGCGGAGAGAGATGCGCGCCGCCCCTGCGTCGTCTGCCCGTGGCTGGGCGCATCGGCTGGGGAACGTATCGCGCTCATTATATGGCCTGCCGCGTCCTCTCGCCAGACGGATAGGCCGTTCGATGCTGCGTGGCCAGCGCACGCGCATGGCGCGGGCTATGCCGTGGCGAGCGCCGCTCGCGCAGGCGCATGTTGGCCGCTAGGCGAGCGCTTGATCTGGCGCGGGCTGCGTGATCTTGGCGGAGAACTTGCCAGCGCGCACGAGCAGCGCAATGGGCGCGAGCAGCCACCACACCATCTGCAACGTCCTCACCACGTCGTCCACGATTGGGAGCTGCAAGAAGAGGTCAGCGATCCCCAGCGCGGCAAAGAGGATCGCCAGCCCAATCGCCGCATAGCCAAACGCGCTCGGCAGTGTTCGGCTGCTGAGGAGAACGGCGCCCAGCGGGAAGAACAACGCGGGGACGACGACAATGTAATACATGCGATGTATCGCGTGAATCAGGTCCAGGATGATGAGATTTATTGTTGGCTGGGCGCCTGTGGTGGCGCTGACGAAGAACGCGGCCTCGACCAGACTCGTCTCCGCCAGCAGCAGACCACCAAACAGCGTCAGCCAGCCAGAGAAACGCTGGGTCGCATGCGCCAGATGAACCAGGGCGATGGCGAAGACAACGCAGAGGACTGTTCCCACTGCCTGGAGCCACGCCACGATCATGATCTGCACATGCGAGGCGGCGCCGAACGCGGCCAGTTGCGCGTGCGTCGGCTGATCCTGAAGGGGGATAGAATTGATGTTATGCGAGACAATCACCATGACCACCCCAACCAGACCCACCAGCGCATTGAGGCGCACAAAGGTTCGCGCAGACATCGAAATCAGCCTCCTTACTACGCGCGAAACCGCCAAGCTCGCTTGCGTGTAGTGTACGATCCACACCGGCTCGAAATCGTATTATGTCATGATCTCCTGTAGAAATTTGTCATGATCGGGGCGCGCGCATCCATCGCGTTTAGCGCACCAGTGCAGGTTCACATCAGGAAGATGCAGGGCGAGGCTTGCAGGGCTGCGACTACGGCTCGGCCAGCGCCGCCAGGATGAAGAGCAGCGCCGCGATGCCTATGCCGATGACGAACGCGGGGAAGGTGAGCGTGCGCATGGCGACGCCCACGATCAGCAGCAGCGCGACCAGCGCGCCGAAGATCGCCAGCAGCGGGCGGATCGTCTCGAAGCGTGCCGCCTGCCGCAGCGTGCGCGTGACCTCAGAGTGCGCAGACTCACGCTCATCGAGCAGGCTGGCCAGCGGACGCACGCCGACGACGTAGAGCAGCGCGAACCCCAGCGCGATCAGCAGCGCCTGCGCGAAGGCGGGCGCGTCGTCCAGCGAGCAGAGCGGCCCGGCGACGCAATCGGTGGGGCCATGCAGATAGAGCGCATAGCTCAGCGCGATGACTGGCATATAGAGGGCGGCAGCCAGCAGCGCCGTGCGCCGCCGCATGCCAGGGATGTACGGCTCCCTGGGCTTCGGAGCGGGCGCGTCGCTGGTCGGCTGCGGCTGCGGCTGAGCGCTGGGGCCTGGAGGGTCGCTGGGGCCGCTCGGCTGCAAAATGGTCGTGGCGTCGGGTGGGAAGGGAGTGGTCAATTGAGTACCCCACCGTTCTGGTTGCTGGCGCCATTCTGGTAGACATCGAGCCGCTGTGTCCATGCGGGCGCGACCTCGATGGGCGCCTGTGTCGTCTCGGCGCGGTCGCGCAGGAAGTCTGGCCGCGCGCCGCCCGGCAGCAACCGCGTGACGGCCAGCCATTCGCGCTCCTGCATGCCAAGCGTCAGCAGTCCCGTCAGATGCTTGCCACGCAGCAGTGTCACGAGGTCAGACTCGCGCGCGGCGACGAATGTGGTGGCGGGGCGTGGATGGTCGGCGGGATGGTAGAGCAGCGTGGCGCGCTCCAGCAGGGTCTCCAGTAGCGAGGCGTCGTCGCTGGCCGCCAGCGTCTCCAGCGCCTCGGTCAGATTGACCAGTTCGCCTGTCAGATAGGGGCGCACGACCTCCAGGCAATAGTCGCGCACCGGCTCTGCGATGGCGTCGGCAGGCGCCTCGACCAGACTGATCTGCCCACGTAGCGCATCACGCAGCCGCGCGAGCAGATCACGATTGCTGCCGTGCCAGGGCGTCTCTGGCAGAGGCTGCGCCTGCCGCCGCTTGGTGACATCCAGCTCGAAGTCACGCAGCGCATAGCCGTCGCGCCGCAGCCGCCTGCGGTTCGCCACCAGCACGTCGCGCCGCCCGAATGCGCCGTCGAACAGTCGCGCCTCCTCGGCGTTGGCGTCCTGCGCGAGGGCGCTGGCCATCTCGGCGATGAAGCGCTCCCAGTTGGCCAGCCGGTCGAGAATCCGCTCGGCGCGGGCGCGCAACATGGCGAACACCGCCGCGCGCCACTCGGCCTCGCGCTTCTGGATGCGGTAGCGATAGAGCGCGCGGTAGTGCTCGTGCAGATCGTATGCGGCGGTGTCCTCCACGTTGCGGCGATAGCGCGCATAGCCCCATGTCGCCAGCCCCGACACCAGCAGCGGAGCTAGCACGAGCGGCAGCCACCACACCTGCGCGTGCTGCCAGCTTGCGGGCGCGATCATCAACGCCAGCAGCGCCAGCGTTGACGCAGCCAGCGTGGCGGCGGCGATCAACGTAGCCAGCGCAGGCGTGCGCGCGTGAATCCAGCGCCAGCGCGCGCCCAGCCGCGCGGCGATGCGCGTCTCGCGCTCGTCCTCCGCCTCGCCGCTGGCGCCCTCACCGCCCGCTGGCAGCGCCGCGAGCCAGGGGCCTTCCGTCGCGACCTCTTGCTCGCCGAGGGCGCGCGCGCGCTGCGCGACACGCTGCGTCCGCCACGTCTCAAATCGATCCTGCTCATCGCCCAGCGCCTCATTGAAGGCGTAGAGATAGGCGAAGGCGCGCTCCACCCCCAGCGCGCCGCCTTCGAGCGCGAGGTCATCGGCGTGGGCGGCGACCGCCATCGCCGCCTCATCCCCATAGCGCGACCACGCCGGAACGAGCGCATCCTCCCACGCGCTGAAGCCCTCCTCCGCGAACTGGCGCTGACCCTCCAGCGCGGCGGGCAGATCGAGCTGCGGCGTCAGCAGCGGGCGCACCGTCGTAGGCGAGAGCCAGCGCAAGATCAGCTTCGAGTCGCTGCGGTCAGGCGGCAACTCATTTTCGCGCGCGCGCCGCCGGGAGCGCCGCTGCGCGTTGAGGCGCAGGGCGGTGACGAGCGTATTGCTGCTGGCCGTCTCGGCCAGGATGCGCTGAAAGTTGGCGCGCGCGCTGGAGGCCTGGCCGCGCTCATCTTCGCGCGTAAGCTGCGCCTCCTGTTCGGGCGTCCACTCATGCAGGATGGCTGCGCCAAGCTGGTAGGCGCAATAGCGCTCGGCCTGCGCGCGCGGAAAGGTCAGGCGGCTCGTCGCCACGCTGCTGATGCGCTCCTGCGGGGCCGCGACCATGCGCGGCATGCTGCGGCGCAGCGTCTCTTCGTAGTCGCGCGTGACCGTC
Organism: Ktedonobacterales bacterium; assembly: GCA_025936795.1. GTDB lineage: Bacteria > Chloroflexota > Ktedonobacteria > Ktedonobacterales > JADMIN01 > JAKAIY01. The sequence goes on from JAICSR010000137.1 coordinate 5,935, forward strand.
AGCCCGGTCGCCGTCAGCGTGAAGATCGCCTCGGCGGCGGCGAAGCTCGTCTCGTCTGGCCCCTCCCAGAACAGGCCGCGCTCGTCGTGTGTCTCGAAGAGATAGGCGAAGGTCACTGGCGGCGCGCTCGTCGCCCCACCGACCAGCAGCGCCTCCCACGGCTGCGCTCCACAGCGCTGCTCCTGCAGCTGATGCTCGGCTGGGTCGAGCGGATAGCTGTTGGTCAACGCCAGCAGCGTCCAGCCCGCCACGCCTTCGCTGCGCAGCGCGGTCTGCACTGCCGCGACCGACTCCGCCAGCAGCGGCGAATCGGCGGCGGCGACGATCCAGACGACGACCATGCCGCGCGGAACGCCATAGCCCGCATCCTTGATGCGCGAGATGACGGCATCGTCGAGTACGCCGCGCTGCCGCAGGGCGCTCTGGTCGTCGGCGCGGCGCCCACGCATCGCCTCGATGACGCGCGTGGGCAGTTCCAGTGTGGGCGGTTCACCCGCTGGCGTCGAATCATCATCGCCGCCGTCGGTAGGCTCGGGGTCTGGCTCAGCGGCGGCTGGCGTATCGTCGAGCCAGGAGCCGCTCAGTGGCGCGCCATCACTCGCCGGGGCGTCGGCGCAGAGCAAGGCGATGCCCTCGCGCAGCGGTGGATCGAGACTGGGCAGCAGCGAGATCAGCCAATCGCCGACGGCTCTGCCCTCCGCGCCCACGCAGAGCACGATGGTTGGCCTGAATTGTATGCCCTCGCCCCCTCGCATACTGACTCCATCCTTACCCGCTCGTCACGCGCCCGCTCAGCGCCTCAGCGTCTCATTGGCCGCCACGGGTCGGGAGCGAACCCGGCCCATAGGGCGCCTGCTGCGGATAGCCAGAGACGCTATCGGGGCGCATGCGCTGCCCATTGCCGTTCGCGCCGTTCGCGCCGTGATTGCCGTTCGCTGCTGCGGCATCTGGCGGCGCTGTCGTCCAGAGGGGCGCAAAACCAGCGCCCTGCTGCGGCCTCCGCATGATGCGCGCAGGCAGCGCGCGTTTTGCCCGCCCCGGCGCGACGCCATCGTCCAGCGCCTCTGCGTGCATCACCAGGCGCTCCATCTCACCGGAGCTAAAGACCGGCGCGCGGCTCTGCCCATAGGGTCGCTGGCCAGTTGGGTCACACCATGCCGACTCATGGCGCAGGAACTCCCCCAGGCCGCTGTTGTTCTCCAGGTAGAAGTCGGGGATGGTGCCGATGCTGATGGCATGCTGCCCGTACACCAGTTGGAGGCGATGCGGATCAACCGCGCTCGCCACCATTGGGCTGGCGCCCTCCTTCGCGATGGAGCCGAGGCGACCACGCGCGCGTTCGAGCACGCCGCGCTGCGCGCCCGTGCGCCAGCTCATGCCCAGGTAGAGGCTGGTATTCAGCATGCCGCCGCCCTCGTTCCAGAGCTGCGCCTCAAACGCCACCATCTCGCGCGCCAGCCCGCTGATGTGTTGCAGGTGGCCAAGCACGATGTCCTCGACCTTGCGATCTGGTCGTTCTCCTTGTAAGACGCAGCAGCGGTCGAGCAGGTCAAACAGGTTCATTTGGAGTAATGGCTTGAGATAGACCTCGTCGCGCAGATATTGCACGAGTCGGTCACGCATCTCCATGCCGCTGCCGCTCGCCAGCGTCGCATCGGAGCCGTGCGTCTTCTCCAGCCACTCGATATAGCGCTGCACATAGCCCTCGGTGTCGCGCGTGGTCAGATACTCGTAGAGGCGCTGCACCGGCGGCGATGCGAGGCCATCACCGTCATTCATGCCAGACATGCCGGGCAGATCGAAGATGTGGCGCGTATGCACATGGCTGTGGTCGAGTTGCCCACGCCACGCGGCGGACGACGTAGCCATTCGCTCCAGGTCGCGCGCCGTCTGCTCCAGATCAATATCGCCCTGGAAGCGTTTGACGTTCTTCAACTCGGCGTCCACGTACTCCAGCAGCCGGGCCAGCAGCGCCTTCTTGCGCTTCAGGTACTCTGCGCGGATGTTGCGCCGCTGCACGCGGTTGAAGTCGTCCACCGCAGCGTTGACGCGACGCTCCTTGTCGCCAGGAATCGGCCACGGGCGCAGCATCGCCCGCTGCAAATCGCGGTCGGGGCGCGTCTTGCTGGGCGTAGATTGATCCTGCGTGCGGGCCAGCGCATCGGCGTAGATGCGGCGGCGGCGCTGCAAACGCACGATCTGCGCGCCCAACGGCTCCAGGCCAGCGCCATAAATCTTGCGCTTCTCCGCCGCCTCAGTCTCCTCAGTCAGCTCGCCGATCTCCTCGATAGCCAGGCCGACGTTCTTGTTGAGCCGCGCTTCGAGCTGGTCGAGGCGGTCGCGTCCAGCGGTCATGAAGCTCTTCTCGGTGAAGGGCGGCGGGTCTTCCGGCTTGAGCGCGTGATCCCACTCCTTCACTTCGTCGAGGTCGCTAGCGTTCAGTTGCGCCGAGGCGTCGCCCAGATCGTGCGCCAGCAGCGGCAGCGCCTTTGCAGCGGTCATGCGGGCGAAGGCGGTCGCCGTCTCGACGGCAGGGAAGGCGACCTCCAGCGGGCAACTCGTACCAAACATGGTGGGCAGACCGTTGCTATCAAAGTTGCCCAGCGTGCGGCGGTCCACCGCTTTCGAGCGTTCGAGGAAGCCGACGCCCGATGCGTTGGTGATGCGCATGTAGAGATCGAGGCCGACGATGCGCGCGGCATCCTCGGCGGAGGTCATCGAGGTGCGGCCAAACAGAAACACCTCGTTGGCGATGGTCGTGCCACGCACCTCATAGGGCGTGTGCAGCATGTAGTGCAGGTAGGGGCCAGGCTCGCCATTCGGGCGCCCGCGCACCAGGCTGAGCGCGACCAGTTCCATCACCGTCGCCGTCGCATTGCTCTTGCGCCAGCTCACATCGTTGGTGGTCGCTTCTCTGACATGCTCTGGCAGCAGGCAGAAGATGTTGAGCCGATGCTTGAGGTTCAGTTGCAGGATGCGGTGCCGCGCCATCACAGCGATGTCTGGCAGGATGCCACTGCCCGTGCCGCCGCCGAGGAACGCGACGATATTCACGGCGACCTCCGTGACGGGCCGCGCGCCACGATCCATCGGCAGCGCGCCGATGCTGGCCAGCGCCTCATCGAGCGCCTGCACGATCTTGTCGTGGTCGGCGCAGGCGGCGACATGCCCATTGTTGCGGATGCCGCCCGCGCCATTGTCGAACGACTCTGGTATCTTGGTGGCAATGTAGGTGTGCGGCGCGACCTCTTGCGAGAGCTGGTCAGCGTAGAGCACGCCATGCGCGACTGAGATACGCAGGTCGAACTCACGCAGTTGGCCCAGATGCTCCTGACGGAACTGCAACACCTCCGAGGGCGGTGAGTCTATGTCGAGGAAGACCAGCGCGACTTTACGCCGGTCGGTCTCAGGCAGGTAGACGAGTCGCCGCATTGCTTCCAGCGCGGCGTATGAGGGCGTGCTGCCCAGAAAAATATTGAGCGAGGGTGTATCAATCTGCGGCTCTGTGGCCGCACGAGGCGCATCCTCACTGCTCATCCGCCAACTCTCTGGAGCGCTCATGTGCGCCCTCTCCTTCCCTCACTTGGATTCGTCGTCTACGTGGCTATCTGTCGCTAGCTGTCATCACACGTCCGCTGAGGTCGCGCCCTCACCCCCTGACCCCCTCTCCTGCGAGGAGA
>JAICSR010000230.1 GCA_025936795.1 Ktedonobacterales bacterium
GCAAATATTCGAGTTGGCGCAGCACATTGGCTGAGCCGACAAGCTTACCAACGAACGCATTGGCCGGACGGGCCAGCAATTCGACTGGCGCGCCCTCCTGCATCAGATGTCCCTGGTCCATCACGACGACCTGGCTGCCCAGCTTGAACGCCTCCTCGACATCATGCGTGACGAAGAGAATCGTCTTGCCGGTGTCGCGCTGGATGCGCAGCAGTTCGTCTTGCAGGCGCCCACGGGTGATGGCATCGAGCGCGCCGAATGGCTCATCCATCAGCAGCAGCGAGGGGTCCGCCGCGAGCGCCCGCGCCAGGCCCACACGCTGCTGCTGTCCACCGCTAAGCTGGCGTGGATAGCGCTTGCGATACTCGGCTGGCTCCAGTCCAACCAGTTGCAGCAACTCGTCCACACGCCCACTCGTCTCGCTGGCCGACTGCCCCAGGATGCTTGGCACAACGCGCACATTCTCCTCAACAGTCAAATGAGGGAAGAGGCCAACCTGCTGGATGACGTAGCCGATGCGCCGTCGCAGGGCGATAGGGTCCTGGTCAACGGTCGGCGTCCCATCCACCTGAATGACGCCAGATGTCGGGTCACTCAAGCGATTCACCATGCGCAGCAACGTCGTCTTGCCGGAGCCAGAGGTTCCCAGCAAGATGCAGAGCGCGCCAGCCTCCACCGAGAAACTGACGTGATCTACAGCGTTCTGCGCGGCGTCTGGATACGTTTTCGTGACGTCTACGAATTCAACCTTCGCCATACGATCACCTGCTCATCGTCTCACCGATCGCTACTGATCAGCGTTCGCTGGGCAAGCGTCTCCCTTCCCATCATGTGGCTGACGTGGCATTTACCACCACCGCTCACGCCAGCCGGGCGCATCGCCGTATTCACGTCGCGCTACGCGGGATGCCTGCGAAGCGAGCGACGCCCATGGGGATAATAGTACACTTGTCCGCATGGCCCAGGTCAAGAGCATCAGATTATTCACAGGAGTGGTTGAGTGGCGAATCCTGACGCAGCCTGGCCTGCGGCGCTATTCGTCCAGCGACATGAACAGATTGTTCAGCGACTCGCTGAGCGTCGGGTGGGCGAAGATCGCCTCCTTGATGGTGGTGTAGGGCAGATGGCCCAACATCGCGATCTCCAGCGCGGACATGATCTCGCCGCCCTCGACCCCCAGCGCCGCGCAGCCAAGAATCTGCTGCGTCTCGGCGTCAACGACCGCCTTCATAAAGCCGCGTGTCTCGTCCATCTCCAGCGCGCGAGCCACCCAGGACATCGGTAGCTTGGCGACCCGGATCGAGCGGCCCGCCTGTCGCGCCTCGCGCTCGGTCATCCCGACAGTCCCAAGCTGCGGGTCCATGTAGACGACATTCGGGACGAGGCGTCCCGTGGTCGTGGCGCTGCCGCCGTGCAACAGATTTTCACGCAGGATGCGGTAGTCGTCGTAGGAGATGTGCGTGAAGGCGGGACCGCCCTTCATATCGCCGATGGCATAGATGCCAGGAACATTGGTCTCCAGCCGCTCGTTGACGGGCGTGTAGCCGTGGCTATCCACACGGACGCCAGCGGCGCTCAGGTTCAGCCGCTCGGTGTTTGGGACGCGCCCCGTGGCGACGAGCAGGTGTGAGCCATGCAGTGCGCGCGCGCCGCTCTCTGTGCGGATGGTCAGCGTCACGCCGCCAGCATCCACGCTGGCGCGCGTCGTCTCGCTGTTGAAGAGCATCTCGAGGCCATCTTCGCGCAGAATCTTGACAACCTCATCCGACACGTCATCATCTTCGCGCGCCAGCAGCTTGTCGTGGCGCTGGATCATCGTCACCTGACTGCCGAAGCGGCGGAACATCTGGCCAAACTCGACGCCGACATAGCCGCCACCCAGCACGATCAGGTGGTCGGGGACGGCATCTAGCTCCATGATGCTGGTAGATGTGAGATAGGGAACGCTGTCGAGTCCGGTGATTTGCGGGATAGCTGGACGGCAGCCGGTATTCAGGATGATGAGGTCGGCGGTAAGCATGCGCGTCCCGCCGCCATTCAGCGCGATCTTCACCTGCTTGGGGTCGGTGAAACTAGCCTCGCCGCGAATCAGCTCCAGCCCATGCGTTCCAGCGATGCTGCGCTCGGAGCCGCCGCGAAAGTCGTCCACGATGGCCTGCTTGCGGGCGCGCACCTTCGCCATATCCACCGAGATTGGCCCGGTGTGGACGCCGTAGTCTGTGCCGCGCCGCGCCAGATAGGCGACTCGCGCGCTCGCCACCATCGTCTTCGTTGGGCTGCACCCCACGTTAATACAGGTACCACCGACATATGTGCTCTCGATCAGCGCAGTATGGCGGCCCGCTTTGGCCAGCGCCTGCGCCAGGGGATTCGCTCCCTGGCCTGAGCCGATCACAATCGCGTCGAAACGCTCGACTCCACCTGTCGCGTCAGTCATGCTCAGCGTCCTTTCGCTCATTCGCGCTACTCATGGGACGGCGCGGGCTGGCTGGCGGTTGAAACCGCGCCTGGATGGCCCAGCGGCCGCACAGTCCGCCGACGCGGACTCAAGAGGCCGATCAGCCGGGCGGTAGTCTTTCCAGGATTCACTTTGCCCTATGATACCTTGCGCATGCCTGTGTCGGCTTGCATCTGCCGTGATAGATAGACACGCAGCGCGAGAATCCGTTACACGCGCGATGCGTACTGTCGTAGGCTGACATGCGCTGGCGGCGCCATGCGGCGAAGCTGGTACAATGTGCAATGGATGGCGCGCGAACGAGGCGGTACCCGCATATGGCTGAGCAGACTCCAGCGGACGGGCCACGTCGCAGGGCGGTGGTTGGCCTGCCAGCGTGGCGCGCCTGGCATCTCTATATCTCGCCCCAGGCGTTGCGAACCGCATGGCCGTGGCTCGTCATTCGAGCGCGGCTGCTCCCAGGCGATCTGCGGCGACTGCGTGGCGCAACGTTAGCGCAGAGGTTCATGGAACAACAGAACGAGAATGCGGCACATCAGGCGCAGGCGAATGGCGCACAGCCGAGCGACGCGGGCGAGCGCAAGCGTGCGCGCGTGCAGCGCTTCCTGCTGGTGCGCCACGGGCAATCTACCTTCAATGTCGAGGGGCGGCTGCCGAGCCAGTTGCCCAACGTGCCGCTGACCGATGAGGGCAGGCGACAGGCGCATCAGGCGGCGGTAGCGCTGGCCGGGCTGAATCTCAGCGCCATCGTCTCCAGTCCGCTGGAGCGCGCGCGCGCGACGGCGGAGATCATCGCGCGGGGATGGGGGCTGCCCGTGCGCGAGGAGCCGCGCTTGATGGATACCGAGATGGGGCGCTGGGCTGGACGCAAGATCAGCGAGGTCAGCAAAGACGACCCGCTGTGGCTGGCGTTCGTCGAGAAGCCGACCGAGCCGCCTGAGGGCATCGAGGGGTTCGAGCAGGTGCGTCAGCGTGTGGTCGCCGCCATCGAAGACCTGCGCGCCGACCCAACGGCGGGCGATGATGTGGTGGTGGTAGCGCATGCCGATGTCATCAAGCTCATCATCGCCCACTATACTGGCGTGCCGCTGGATGGCGCGCGCTTCATCGTCGTGGGCAACGCCTCGATCAGCGCGCTGGCCTTCACCGAGGGCCACCAGCCCGCACTGATGGCCGTCAACTGGACGATGGCGCCGCACTGGCTCGTGGCGCCCGCGCCGCCCGCCGCAGCCGCAGAGGCCAGCCCGGAAAGTGATAAGCTAGCGCAGCGCGACGGTCACCCGACGACCGAGGAGCCGGAGACGGGTGCGCCCTCGGGTGTCATCATGTAACCGCAGATGGCGGTACAATCAAACCCGCTGCTGTCGTCCATCTGCGCTCGTGGAGGAGCGCAGGCGAGTCGCTGGGCGCTGGCATTGCGTCGTACCCGCGAGAGAGAGCGAGGCGTGTTGTGTTCGATCCCCGCAGCCCTTATCAGCGCCGCATGTGGCACTACGAATCTGACCGCCCGCTCTCTGTCGCGCAGCTGATCGCCGCTGGCAGCCTCGATGCGCGCACGGCGGCGCTGCTCTGGCTGCTGATCGAGCGCCATCGCTCGCTGCTGATCTCCGGCCCGACCGACCCCACGCCAGGCGTTGGCAAGACGACGACGCTGAACGCGCTACTCGGCTTCCTGCCCATCGGCTCGACGTTGGTCTACACGATGGGCATGTTCGAGGACTTCAGCTTTGTTGAGCAGGTCGAGGCGGCGAAAACCTGTGTGCTGGCGAATGAGGTCAGCAATCATCTGCGCATCTACATGTGGAGCAGGCCCGCGCGCACGCTGCTGCGGCTGCCAAAGGACGGCTTCGCGGTCGCCAGCTCGTGCCATGCCGATACAGTGGACGACGTGCTGAGCATGCTGCGCGACGATCTGCGCCTGACGCCTGAGGATGTGCGGCGCCTGGGCGTGATCGTCAATATCGGACAGGTGGGCGCGCACTGGCCACCCCAACGCCGCTTCCTCACCGTCAATTATGTGCGTCCAACGGGAGGCGACGACCAGCAGTACGGCGTCAGCCTGGCGCCGCTGGCCACCTGGGACGAGCAGAGCGACACCTTCACCCCTGCGACGCCCAACGTCATGGCTGAGCTGGCCGCGCTGCTGGAGATGACGCCAGAAGACCTGGAGGCTGCGCTCCAGCGGCGCATCGAGCGTCTGGATGCGCTGGCGGCGGGGCGTGGCGTGGGCATCCAGGCCATGCGCCAGGCGGTGGATGCGCTCTACATCGAGGAACACGGCCTGCCCCCAGAGCTTGCCGCCTCAGCCAACGTGCCCGACGCCAGCGAGGATGACGACGACGACGAGGACGGAGATGACGACGAGGACAATGAGGACGACGAGGTGTAGCAGCGCGCAATGGAGCGACTACGTCTATGCGCCTTGCGGGCGCGTGTAGACGCTGAACTTACCAAGCGTCGTCGCCAGTGGTGTGAACGACGACCGTATCCGCCGCGGGAGATGGCCAAAGAACGACTCGGTATCTGTCCTCGCCTTCCATGCCATCGTCGCTGATGGTGTAGACAGCGCCGAAACAGACCCGCACGCGATAGGTTCCCGGCGCGACGTGCATGGCTGGCCTGCATTCGAACATGCCCGCTCCTCCGCTCACCACGAGACATCCAGACGGCGTTTCGATGCTTGCCTCGACGACGTGATCCCACTCGCTGAGGTTCTCTTGAGGCGCAGTAGCGTGAAGCTCTACCACCAATGGCACGTCAGTATTGCGAGCAGTCAGAATGCAGATCACACCACGATAGACGCCGAGATGGCGTGCGAAAGCTTCAGGATTGAGCAGCGCCGAGACCGCCTCGCCAATCTGATTTGCTCGTTCGGGAGAGTCATCGCCCTTAGGCATGCCCCCATCGCAATCTTCCAGGGTGATCTGGTGATAGTCGGCGAAGACGTCATAGTCGTAGCGCACCTTATCTGGTTATGCAGGGTCCATAGCCATCACCTCATCGCTGTCTCACGAACTGCGCTCCAATGCTCTGGCGCCAAATGTGCTAGCTGGCGGTTAGAGACAAGTAACGTTCGCTCGCGCGGCGCAGCCAGCGCTTCTGCGTGTTTTGTATGCATGCGGGGGGTTGCGCGCCTCCGTTACACTAAGAGCGAGCGACAGTGGCGAGGAGGAGGCATATGGAGTATTCCCCTGACCCCGCGACAACTGAGATGACGCCTGAGCTAGTGACGCTGGGCGATCTGTGCTATGCCATCGAGAAGGGGCGTGTCAGCACAGAGCGGCGTGGCTCCAGCTACGAGATGCGGCTCTACGACGTGCGCAAGTGGCAGCGCCAGGAGGAATCGCTGCGCATCATGCTCGCGCCGCTGGCCGATAGTCTCTCGCTCGATCTGGGCGGCTTCGCCTGATTGCGCTGATCTCGCAGTTCGCGCCAGTCACTCAGCGCTCCGCCGTGGCGGCGGCGTAGTAGCGGCTGGCAGGCGCCGCGCCCCGCGCCCGCGCCAGATACGCGCTCGCCGCGACAACCTTCGCCAGATCGATCCCCGTGGCAATGCCTAGCCCATGCAGCAAGTAGAGCAGGTCCTCGGTGGCAAGGTTGCCCGACGCTCCAGGCGCATAGGGGCAGCCGCCCAGTCCGCCCGCTGAGCTATCGAAGATGCTCACCCCCAGTTGCAGCGCCGTCAACACGTTGGCCAGCGCCGTGCCGCGTGTGTCGTGGAAGTGCATCCCCAGGCGGTCGATACCAATCAGTGGCGTCAGCGTCTGCGTCAATGTCACGACCTGGTCAGGAGTCGCCACGCCAATCGTGTCGCCGATCGAAAGCTCCGCCACACCGAGCTCCAGCAGCGCCTCTGCGACGCGCCGCACCGCCTCTGGCGCGACCGCTCCCTCATATGGACAGCCGAACGCGGTGGAGATGTAGCCGCGCACGCGCACGCCCGCCTCGCGCGCCAGCGTCAGCACTGGCCGGAAATTCTCGATGCTGC